>JAFAGU010000354.1 GCA_019237595.1 Betaproteobacteria bacterium
GCCGCCGATTCCGCCGAGGCCGCCCTGGGCCGCGCCCGATCGCTCTACGAGCGCGGGCAGATCGACCTGCTGCCGCTTCTCGACGCGCAGCGCGCCCGCCTCGGCGTGGCGCTCGGCGCGAACGAAAGCGATACCCAGCTCCTTCTCGACACCGTCCGGCTCTACAAGGCCCTGGGCGGCGGCTGGCAGGTGTTCGAGCAGACCGCATCCAACACGAGGAACGACCGATGAACTCTCCCCGCTTCTCCCACGCGCCGCTCGCGGTGCTCGTCGCCGCCGCGCTTTCCGCATGCGCGCCGCAAAAGCCGGCTCCCGAGGCCGCGCGACCCGTACGCACGGTCGAGCTGCGCTTCGACAACGCGCGGGACACCAATCGCTACGTCGGCACCGTGCAGGCCCGCCACGAGGTGGACCAGGCTTTCCGCGTCGGCGGGAAGGTCGCGAGCCGCAAGGCCGAGGTCGGCCAGGCAGTGCGCGAAGGCGACGTGCTCGGCGTCCTCGACGACACCGACTACCGCCTCGCCGAGGCCGCGGCGCGAGAGCAGCTCGTCGCGGCGCAGACGCAGGCGCGGCAGGCCGAATCCGATCGCAGGAGGCTCCAGGCATTGAAGGCCGACGGTTCCGTGAGCGCCGCGGACGAGGAGCGAGCCACGAGCGAGGCGAGCAAGGCGAGAGCGGCTGCCGAGGCCGCGGCAAAGCAGCTCGAGCTCGCCTCGAACCGGCTCAAGTACACGGTGCTTCGCGCCTCCCGCACCGGCGTGGTGACCCAGGTGCGCTTCGAGGCCGGCCAGGTGCTCGGCGAAGGGCAGCCCATCGTCTCGATCGCCGCGGAAGCCGAGCCCGAGATCGTCGTCGACGTCCCGGAAGACCAGGTGACGGCTTTCCGGGCCGCGCGCTTCAGCGCGTATCTGGCGAGCGCGCCGGAGCAGGGCTTCGAGGTCGTCCTGCGCGAGCTCTCGCCGCAGGCCGCCGCGCAGACGCGCACCTACCGCGCGCGCCTCAAGCCCGTCGCCGGGCGCCGGCTGCCCCTTGGCGCCACCGCGACGCTCGTCGCCGAGCGCGCATCGTCGGGCGGGCCAAGCGTCGCCGCGATTCCCGCCACGGCGCTGACGCAGCTCAACGGCGAGCCGGCGCTCTGGGTCGTGCGCGGCGGCGCGGGCGAGCCGGCGGCGAGCGTCGAGCTCGTGCCGGTGGCCGTGCAGGGATACCGCAACGACGAGGTGCTCGTCTCGGGACTGCCCGAGGGACAGCTGATCGTCGCGGCCGGCGTGCACAAGATGGCGCCGGGCCTGCGCGTCGCGCTCTCCGACGCTGCTCGCGGCGAGCCCGTGAAGCAGGCTGCGCGATGAAGGCGAACCTGACCGACTGGGCGCTCAGGCACCGCCCGATCGTCCTCTTCCTCATCCTCGTCATCGGCCTGGGCGGCATGCTCGGGTTCACGAAGCTCGGCCAGCTCGAGGATCCGAATTTCTCGGTCCCGTCCATGACGATCATGGTGATGTGGCCCGGCGCCTCCGCGCAGCAGATCCAGGACGAGGTGCTGAATCGCATGGAGAAGAAGTTCGAGCAGCTCGACCACTTCGAGAAGGTGAAGACCTTCGCGCGGCAGGGCTACGGCGGCATGACGCTCAGCGTCTACGACGGCACGTCGAAGAAGGACCAGCGGGAGGCGTGGTACCAGGCGCGCAAGAAGTTCAGCGACATCAAGCTCGAGCTGCCCGAAGGCGTGATCGGCCCCATCTTCAACGACGAATACGGGGACGTCTCGGCCCTGCTCTACGCGGTGAAGGGCGACGGCATCGGCCACGCCGAGCTCTCCGACCAGGCCGAGCTCGTGAAGCGCCGGCTCCTCAAGGTGCCGATGGTGAAGAAGGTCGACCTCTACGGCAAGCAGGCGAAGAAAGTCTACGTCGAGTTCTCCCACCAGCGGCTCGCCGCCCTCGGCATCACGCCCCTGATGATCGCCGAGAGCCTGCGCAACCAGAACAGCATCGTTCCCGCCGGGTCGATCGACACGCAGGGCGACCGCGTGCTCGTCCGGGTGAGCGGCCAGTTTGCCTCCGAGGACGACATCCGCAACGTGCCGGTCGCCGTGGGCGGCCGCACCCTCAAGCTCGGCGACTTCACCACCGTCACGCGCGGCTTCGAGGACCCGCCCACCTACACCGTTCGCCACAACGGCGAGCAGGTGCTGATGCTCGGGATCGTCATGACCGACGACGGCAACGTCGTCGACCTCGGCAAGGCGGTCGAAAAGGAAATCGCGAAGATCCAGGCGGAGCTGCCCTACGGCGTCGAGCTCGAGCGCGTCGCGGACCAGCCGACCACCGTGAGCGAGTCGATCTGGGAGTTCGAGCGCTCGCTCATGGAAGCGCTCGCCATCGTCCTCGTCGTCAGTCTCGTGAGCCTGGGCTGGCGCACCGGCATCGTCGTCGGCCTCGCCGTGCCGATCGTGCTCGGCGCGGTCGCGATCGTCATGCTCGCGATGGGCTGGAACCTCGAGCGCATCTCGCTCGGCTCCCTCATCATCGCGCTCGGCCTCCTCGTCGACGACGGGATCATCGCCGTGGAGACGATGGTCGTGAAGATGGAGCAAGGCTGGGACCGCGTGAAGGCGGCCGCCTTTTCCTACGAGTCGACGGCGCTGCCCCGCCTCACCGGCGCGCTCATCACCGTCGCCGCGTTCATGCCGATCGGCTTCGCCCGGTCCTCGACCGGCGAATACGCCGGCGGAATCTTCTGGATCGTCGGCGCGGCGGTGCTCTTCTCCTGGGTGGTATCGGGCCTGTTCACGCCGTACCTCGCCGTCAAGATGCTTCCGGACTTCGGAAAGCATCATGCAAACACCGATCCCTACGACTCGACTTTCTACCGGAAGCTTCGCGCCGCGATTGCGTTCGCGCTCCGACATCGGTGGTGGGTGATCGGCGCGACCGCCGCCGCGCTCGCGCTCGCCGTCCCTGCGATGAAGCTCGTGCCGCAGCAGTTCTTCCCGTCGAGCACGCGCCCCGAGCTCATCGTGGAGCTGCGCCTGAAGGAAGGCGCCTCCTTCGCCGCGACGACCGAGCAGGTGAAGAAGATGGAAGCCGTGCTCGCGAAGGACGAGGACGTCAAGTTCTTCACGGCCTACACCGGCGCGGGAGCGCCGCGGTTCTACCTCTCGCTCAGCCCGGAGCTGCCCAACCCGGGCTATGCGCAATTCGTCGTGATGACGAAAGACATGCAAGCGCGCGAGCGCCTGCGCTCGCGGCTCATGGTGAACGCCGATGCGCAGTTCCCCGAGGTCTGGATGCGCCTGTCGCGCCTGGAGCTCGGACCGCCGGTCGGTTACCCGGTCCAGTTCCGGGTCGTGGGCCCGGACACGGAGAAGGTGCGCGCGATCGCCCGCGAAGTCGAGCAGGTCGTCGCCTCGAACCCCAAGGTGCGCGATGTCCAGCTCGACTGGAACGACCCGGTGCGCACCCTGCGCGTCGAGCTCGACCAGGAGAAGGCGCGCGCGCTCGGCCTCGCGCCTGCGGACGTCGCGCTCGTGACCCAGACCGTCATGAGCGGCGCGCCGCTCTCGCAGCTGCGCAGCCACGAGGACCTGATCGACATCGTCGCCCGCGCGGTGCCCGCCGAGCGCCTTGAGCTCGACGGCCTCAAGGACGTGAATCTCTACACGCGCCAGGGCACCGTCGTGCCGCTCTCGCAGGTCGCGCGCATCCGCACGGAGCTCGAGGAGCCGGTGCTCTGGCGGCGCAACCGCGACATGGCGATCACGGTGCGCGCCGACGTCAAGGACGGCGAGCAAGGCGTGTCTGTCACGCAGGAGATCCGGCCGCTCCTCAAGGACGTTCAGGCGCGCCTGCCCTCCGGCTACCGCATCGACGTGGGCGGCGCCGTCGAGGAGAGCGAGAAGGCGAACAAGGCGCTCCTCGCCGTCGCCCCGCTCATGCTCGCGACCATCCTCACGATCCTGATGCTGCAGCTCCAGAGCTTCTCGCGCATGGCGATGGTGCTCATGACCGCGCCGCTCGGGCTGATCGGCGTGGTGCTCGCGCTCCTCGCCGCGCATGCTCCGCTCGGCTTCGTCGCGATCCTGGGCGTCATCGCGCTCTCGGGAATGATCATGCGCAACTCCGTGATCCTCATCGACCAGATCCAGGCCGAGATGGAGGCCGGCGCCGAGCCTTGGAGCGCAGTGGTGGAAGCGGCGGTGCACCGCACGCGGCCCGTCGTGCTCACCGCGGCGGCCACCGTGCTCGCTATGATCCCGCTCACGCGGAGCATCTTCTGGGGACCGATGGCGATCGCCATCATGGGCGGTCTCACGGTCGCCACGTTCCTGACGATCTTCTTCCTCCCCGCCCTCTACGCCGCATGGTTCAAGGTCGAGCGACAGGCCGCGCCGGAGCCTTCCCTTCAACCCGTTCCCGCCCTATGAGGCCGACCCTCGGCGCGGTCTGCGCCGCGCTCATCTTCCTCGTCGCCGGCTGGGTGCTGCGGGGCTTCCTCGAGGCGCTGCTCGCCTCGACGGTTATTGCCGTGGCGAGCTGGCCGCTCTACCGCGCGTTCGACGCGCGCGTGCCGCGGCGCCTGCCGCGCGCAGCACGCTCCGCGATCTTCGTCGCCCTCATTGCGACGTTCGTCCTCGTGCCGCTCATGCTCGCGCTCGTGGCGCTCGTCGCGGAAGCGCACGCGACGCTGCTCGCCCTCTCGGAAGCGGACCGAAGAGGAATCGGGGCGCCGGCCTGGCTCGCGCACATCCCGCTCGCGGGCCCGTGGCTCCAGGCGCGCTGGCTGCACGACCTCGCGCGTCCAGGGGCGCTCTCCGTCTGGGTCGAGCAGGCGGACCCCGCCGCGCTCCTTTCCTGGGCGAAGTCGCTCGGCCAGTTCACGCTGCGCCATCTCTTCATCGTCGCGTTTACGGTGCTGCTTCTCTTCTTCCATTTCCAGAACGGCGAGGCGCTCTGGCAGGCGCTGAGAGCGGGATTGCGCGAGCGCGTGGGCGCGGGCGGCGATCGCTACCTGGAGGTGGCGCGCGACACGGTCCGCTCGGCGGTCGAGAGCATGCTTCTCGTCGGCCTCTTCGCCGGCCTGGGGACCGGGCTCGCATACGGCATGGCGGGCGTGCCGCATGCCCCGCTATGGGGGGCGATCACCGGCGCGCTCGGCCTCGTGCCGTTTCTCGGCTACGTCGCAGTCGCGGCGCTGGCCTTGCAGCTCGCGATGGCTGGGGCGGGCGCCACGGCGACCGCCTCGCTCGTCCTGGGCGCCGCCGTGCTCTTCACGGGCGACAAGGTCGTGCGTCCGGCGATGGGGCAAAGCCGCACCCGCTTGCCTTACGTCTGGATGCTGATGGCGTGCCTCGGCGGCTTTGGCGCGCTCGGGCTCGTCGGGCTCGTGGTCGGGCCGGTCGCCGTCTCGCTCTCGCGCGAGCTCCTCGCGGATCACATGCTCCGATGGACGCCACGCTAGTCACGGTCACCTCCGGCGTTCTTGGGTCGCTCGTGGGCGGCTCGGCGACCGTCGGCACCGCCTGGATCGCCCACAAGACGCTCACCCGGCGCGAGCTCGTCCGCGACGAGATCCGCAAGCGCGAGGCGCTCTACGGCGAGTTCATCGCCGAATGCACGAAGCTCCTCATCGACTCGCTGCTCTACACGCTGGAGAAGCCCGAAAAGCTCCTGCCGATCTATGCGCTCGTCAACCGGATCCGGCTGAGCGCCTCGCCCGGGGTCCTCGCGGAGGCGGAGCGAGTGGTGGCGCGCATTACGGAGCAGTACTTCTCCGCGAACCTCACGCTGGAAGAGCTGCGCGCGCTGACCCGCTCGGGCGAAGCCGACCCGATGCGCCCTTTTGCGGAGGCATGCCGGGCGGAAGTCGAATCGATGAGGCTACGCGTTTAGGTATAACGCCTGGCCAGCACCGATAATATGCTGCAGTGGGCTCGAGCCCGTCCCCCTTCCCGAAGCTGTACGCCGTAATCAAGTGGACCATCGTCGGCGCGCTGGCCTTGCTCGCAGTCGCCGCCGCCGTGTTCTGGACGATGGTACTCGGCGGATTCGCCGGTTCCGGCTTCCACGCTCGCCCGCGAGCGATGGGCGCGGCAGATGAGGTTGTAGTGACACCGGAGTGCGCGTGGCCTTACAGGACCGACGAGCCAGAGGCGAAGGCGGTGTGCCGCGTTTTCTACAATCTGTCGCCGCAGGAGCGGGCCGAGGTCGTGAAGGCCCGCAAATAGGCGGCTCGATCGGATTCCCCGCACGGTAATTGCAACGTGCGCCGGATGGGCCCCGAACGAAGGAACGAGCTCCGCAACCCCGATCCGCTCGAGCGGGAGACGCAGGAGCTGGAGGCGCTGCTGGCGGAGTCCGGCCGGCTGCTCGCCGAGATGGACCAGCTGATGAGCGAGGCGCGCACGCTCGTCGCCCGTACCACGAGGAACCTCGGCGCCAGCGCCCGGCGCAGGAAGCGCCGGCGCCCTACGCGCTCCTCCGGCTGAGCGATCGCATCCAGCGCCGGAGCCGGCCGGTCCAGTCGGCTTCGTTCCGCCCCGGCTCCGACACCGTCCGCGGCAGGCTCGCGGCCACGATGCGGCGGCGGATCTCCTCCTGGCCCGAGGGGTTGTTCGGGATCGCGGCGAAGTCGATGACGTCGCGAGCATCGAGCAGGCGCGCCGGCAGGTCGAACGAATCGGGGTTGATGACGCTGGGGCGCCGCGCCCCGCGGATCGCCGCCACCGGAACGTGGGCCAACGCCGGCGACGCACGCAGCCGCTCCAGGAATTCCAGCGCGCGCCATTCGTCGAACGACATGCCGAGGATGACGAGATCAAAGCGGCCTTCGCGAAGCGCGCTCAGCGCCTCTTCGGAAGAGCCCAGGTAGGTGAGGTCGTGGCCGACGAGCGCCCGGTTGAGGCGCCCCGCGGCCTCCTCCGACGCGCAAACAAGGATCCGGAGGCGGCGCGGGCGCCGCCGCTCCTGCATCCTGTCCACATCCGCGTGCATGTCCTCTCCGGCATTTTTCGACGAGCAACGCGCATGCCGGGTTCCCGGCGTTCCGCAAGCCGCCGGGGATTTCTCTTATGAGAAGCTAGGCGCCGTTCCCCTTGCCCCGCGCGTGATCGGCCTCGGCCGCCGCGCGCTGGCTTTCTTCCAGGAGCTGCTGCGTGAGCTCGTCGAGGCTGTCGTCGAACTCGTTCAGCACGTCCACCGCGGCGAGGAAGACCTGCCGCGGGGGCACCTCGGAGCCGCGCAGGACCCGGAAGAGGTCGGGCATCGGCACGTGCAGCCGGCGCGCGAGCGCGCGCTCGCCGCCCAGGAGCTGGGCGGCTCGCTGCAGCACGCGCACGATCAGCGTCGGCGGGGTCACGGCTGAGGAAGTCCTTGTTCCATAATCTTTATTGGAAGAGCGAAACAATACGCTCGCCCCGCCAGCTTCCGATGCCGCCGATGCTGTGGATCGCCTGTCGTGATCAACACTACAGTGCCGTCGCCAGCATGACGGCCTAACCGCGTCCTCACCCGCACTTGTCATACAAGTTGCTGTAGGATGTCATACAAGAGGAATGCGCAGGGACGGCGCGTCGGACGCGGGCACCTCCTCCGCCCGCCCGGCGGCCGTCCCCCGCGCTGCAGAGGAGAAATCCATGAGGCTGCCCACCGAGAAGCTGAAGGGCCTGCACGTGCGCGACTACATGGCGAGCAGCGTGCTTACGTTCACCCCCGACGTTCCCATCGCCGACGCGGTGCAGACGCTCGTGCGCTACAAATACAGCGGCGCGCCGGTGGTGGACGATGCCGGCCACCTCGTCGGCATGCTCTCCGAGAAGGATTGCCTGCGCGTGGTGGTGCTGGACGGCACGCGGGCGGGCGAAGCGCTGGTAGGCGACTACATGGTTGCGGAGGTGGAGACGGTCGAGCCGGGCACCGACCTCCTCGACGTGGCGGAAGGCTTCATGCAGGCCTCGTTCAAGCGTTTCCCGGTCGTCGAGGGCGGCGTGCTCGTCGGCCAGATCTCGCGCATCGACGTGCTGCGCGCGATCGACGAGCTCCTGCGCGAGGACGAGCGCCTCCGCGCCCGGGCGAGCTAGCTCACTTTCCGGCGCGGGCGCGCCAGTCGTCGATGAAGCCGTCCCGATTCGGCATCTTGACCCGCGGCAGCGTGGCGGCGTTCATCTGCGCCTCCTCGCCCACGATGCCGTTGAGATGGAGCACGTAGGCCGTCACCGCGTACACCTCGTCGTTCGTGAGCGAGAGCGGGTTCGTGATCGGCATCGCGCGCCGCACGTAGTCGAAGAGCGTAGTGGCGTAGGGCCAGTAGCTTCCGACCGTGCGCACCGCCTGCTTCGTCGCGAGCGTGCCCTCGCCGCCCGCGAGCGCATCGGCCGGCTTTCCCGTCCCCTTGGCGCCGTGGCAGGCGGCGCACTTCTGCAGGTAGACGCCCTCGCCCGCCTTGACCGTGCCGCTTCCCGGCGGCAGCCCCTCGCCGCTCGGCGGGATGCTGATGTCCCACTTCGCCAGCTCCTCCGGCGCCACGGGTTTTCCCAGCGTAGGGCTTTTGACGCTCGGCGCAATGGCCGTGCAACCTGCGAATAGAACAAGGATGAATGGAAAGCAGACCCTAGGCGAAAACATGGGTCACCTTTCCATCCGTGCCGACCGCCCAGGTGACGATGGCGTTGTAGTGGTAGGTATTCGCCGGCGCGTATTGCGACGTCCATTCGGCGCGCGTGGGCTGAACGCGGCCTCGCTCGTCGGTGGCGCGGCTCGCGAGCACGGCTTCGCCGCCCTTCCATTCCCACGGCAGCCGGAAGCGCACGAAGGCTTTCGGCCGCTCGTCCCCGGTGAGCGCCGCATCGCGCCAGGTGGCGCCGCCATCGGTCGAGACTTCCACGCGGCGGATCCTGCCGGCACCGCTCCAGGCAAGCCCCGAGATCTCGTAGAGGCCCTGGCGCGGGAGCGTCATGGTCGAAGACGGCTTGGTGATCACCGACTTCACGCCCATCTCGAACGTGAACTGCATCGCGCGCCCGTCGGGAAGAAGATCGGTGTACTTCGAGGTCTCGTCCTTCGTGTACGTCGGCGTCGCCGTCGCTTTCAGGCGCCGCAGCCACTTCACGTTCATGTTGCCTTCCCAGCCCGGCAGCAGCAGCCGCACCGGGTAGCCCTGCTCCGGGCGCAGCCGCTCGCCGTTCTGGTACAGCGCGATCATCGCGTCGTCGAGGATCTTCTCCATCGGGACGCTGCGGCTCATGTGCGCGGAATCCGCCCCTTCGGCGAGGATCCACTTCGCCTCGGGCTTCACGCCGGCCTCCTCGAGCAGCACGCGCACCGGGATGCCGGTCCATTCGCTGCAGGCGATGTTGCCGTGCATTGCGCCCGCCGGCACCTGCGCGGGCTTGGGCGTCACCGCGCGGCTCGAGTTGCCGGAGCACTCGAGGAAATGGATGCGCGAAACCATCGGGTAGGCCGAGAGCGCGTCGATCGAGAACTTCAGCGGCCGCTCGACGAGGCCGTGCACGACGAGCTGGTGGCGCGCCGGGTCGATCTCCGGCGTGCCGCTGTGGTTGCGGATGTTGTGCAGGCCGCTCGGCGTGAGCGTGCCCTCGAGCGCCTCGATCGGCGAAAGCGCCGCGCCCGACCCCGGCGCGATGCCGCCGTAGGGCGTGAAGATGTGCCGGATCACCGGCTGCTCGAAGCGCGAGCGCTCGCCGTAGGCCGTGAAGGCCGCGCCGTAGATCTTTTCCCAAGGCTCGGCCGCGAGCTCTTGCGCGGCGGATTTGGTGCTGGCGAGCGCGGCGGCGGCAGCCCCGCCCGCGACCGCAGAAGCCTGCTTGAGGAAGCGGCGACGCGACATGAGAACCTCCCTTGGAAAAGCCTAGCAGAGGACCGGCGATCAGGCCATTCGCGTCGCGCTCACGACATCGGGTTCGCGGGCGGCACGGGATCGCCGGGAAGCGGGATGAACTCGTCGTGGTCGAGGTCCGGGAGCTTCATCCGCCCGGTGCGCCAGTCGGCCTTCGCCTGCTCGATCCGTTCCTTCCGGGACGAGACGAAATTCCACTCGATGTGGCGCTTCCCCAGCGGCTCGCCTCCGAGCGTCATGGCGATGCCCGGTTCCTTTGCCGTCACGGCAGAAATCTTTTCCCCGGGACGAAAAACGGCCATCTTCCCCGGCTTCAACTCCCTGCCGTCGACTTTGAGTAGTCCCGAAACCACGTATACCGCCCGCTCGCTGTATCCGTCCGGCAGATCGATCTGCGCGCCCTGGTCGAGATCCCAGTGCACGTAGAAGATCGGCGAATGCGTCTTCACGCTCGCGCGCTTGCCGTGGGCTTCCCCTGCGATCAGGCGCCCGCGCGCGCCCTTGCCATCGAAGGACGGAAGGTCCTCGATGCCGTGGTGGAAGAACGCGGGCTCGCATTCCTCGTCGTTCTCGGGCAGCGCGACCCACGCCTGGATGCCGTGCAGCCGCCCGCCTTCGCGCCGCGCCCGCTCGAAGCGCTCCGAGTGAGTAATGCCGCGGCCCGCGACCATCCAGTTCACCTCGCCCGGGCGGATCGGCTGCTCGGAGCCGACGCTGTCGCGGTGCATGATCTCGCCCTCGAAGAGGTAGGTCACCGTCGAGAGGCCGATGTGCGGGTGCGGCCGCACGTCCATCGTGCGCGGGATGCCGCGCGGGAAGTCCGCCGGCCCCATGTGGTCGAAGAAGATGAAGGGACCGACCATCCTCCCGCCCGAATAAGGCAGCACGCGCCCGACCTCGAATCCGCCCAGGTCGCGCCGGCGCTGCGGGACGACGAGCTCGATCATGGCTGCATCATGGTACCGTCGCGCGCTCCGGTGCCACCGCAACGAGGCTAGGCGGTGCCGTCCTCGCCGAGCACCGTGCGCACCGCCTTCATGAGCGGCTCCATGTGGAAGGGCTTGGTCACGTAGCCGTCGGCGCCGAAGTGCAGGCCCTTCAGGATGTCGGCGCGCGTCGCCGAGGCGGTGAGCATGACGATCGGCACGGACTTCAGCTGCGGATGCTGGCGCATGCGCGAGAGGATGTGGAAGCCGTCGACGTCGGGAAGCTGCACGTCCAGGAGCGCGAGGTCGGGCGGCGCGGGACGGCGCAGCGCCTCGAGGATTTGCGCTTTATTCGCGGCGACCACGACCTCGAAGTTCTCGAGCCGCAGGAAGGTGCTCACGAGGGTGCCGATGTCCGGGTCGTCGTCCACGACGAGCGCGACGCGCTGGGCGCCCTCGGGCTTCGGCGCCGGAGCTTCCTTCGGCCGGCGCGCGATGCGCACGTAGTAGCCCTGCTCGCGCAGGCTCGCGAGCCCGCTCATCGCCTCCGCGTCGCCGGTGCCGGTGGCGCCGGGGGCGAGCCGCACCGGGCGGCCGATGGTCTTGAAGAAGTCGCCGGGGTCGATCGCGCCATAGCCGGCTTCGCCGCCCTGCTTCGTGCTCTTGACGTAGCCCGCTTCGACGAGCACCGCGAGGTTGTCGCGCACTTCGGCCGGCGAGAGCACCGGCATGCCGCGCGTGAGCTCGGCGACGCTTGCCTTGCCGTCGACGATCACGAGGACCTTCAGCGCCGCTGCGGTGAGGGAGGTGCCCGAGCCCTTGAGCTCGGCCTCGCCCTGGGGCGTGAGGGCGAAAATCTCGTCGTCCGCAATGCGCGGCAGCGGCTTGGCGGTGCTCATCGGTCGATCCTAGGAACGCTCCCTACGCCCGAGGTTGATCGAGGTCAAATCCGGCGCATCGTAACCCACCCCGGCTGCTTCACGCTGCGCCGCGCGGACTTCGGTTTTCAGGAAGCTGACAAAACCGACAAAACGCCTTGAGTCGGCTAGCTGCCGGACGCGCCGCCCTGCTCCGCCTTCGCCGCCCACTCCGCCGCGACCTTCTTCATCTCCTTCATGGATACATCGCGGACATGCGTTGCGAAGTGCCAGCGATGCCCGAACGGATCTTCCAGCGAGACGATGCGGTCGCCGTAGAACTGGTCCTCCGGTCCGCGCATGATCTTCGCGCCTGCCTTGCCCGCGCGCTCGGCCAGCTTGTCCACGTCGGGGACGTAGACGTGGATGGAGACGGAGGTCCCCTTCAAGGTCTGGGGGCCGACGTGCCCCATCTCGGGGTGCTCGTCGGAGAGCATGACGCAATGGCCGTTGATCTCGATCTCGGCGTGGCCCAGCTTGCCGTTCGGCCCGGGCATGCGCATGCGCTCGCGCGCGCCGAAGGCCTGCTTGTAGAAATCGATCGCGTCCGCGGCGCCGCGCACGCTGAGGTACGGCGTCACGGACTGGTAACCCTTGGGCATTGGCCCGACCTTTGCCTTCGGCGCCTTCCCGGACTTCTTCGCCCGCACCGCCTTCTTCGCTTTCGCCTTGCTCATGTTCCTTTCGTGGCCTCGCTCAGTTTGGTCAACAGTTTCCTCGTCTTGCCGCGGAAGACGCGCCGGCCGCGCCGGAGCGCCTTCTTCTGGAGCTTGGTGCGCCGGTCCTCGATCGCCTTGCAGAGCTTGCGGCGCAGGTCCTCGGGTCCCGCCTCGGAGTGCATGAGGTTCGACTCCAGCACCGCGAGGTCGTGGTCCTCGCCCAGCCAGTCGCCCATCTTCTCGAGGCGCTTGAGCACCTTGCCGGCGCGCCGCGGCGGATCTTCCTTCGCCACGATCTCGAGCGCATGCACGAGGTGCTTCGCGCGCTTGCGCGCCTCGTGGAGCGTCTCGTCCCTGCGGGATTTCTTCGATTTGCGGAAAGCCTTGCGGCTCTTGCGGTAGAGCCGCACGAGCGCCCGCTCGAGCGCGGAAGCGCCGTCCACGGGGTCGTGCCAGCCGTGGATGCGGCGCGCGCTCTCGCGCAGCGCCTGCTCGATGTGCTCGAAGGAGTCGGCGGCCTCCATCGCGCTCCAGTGCTCGCGCTGGCGGCGGCGCGACTCGTCCTTCAGGCGGATGAGCACCTCGCGCCGCTCCGGGTGGCGCTCCTCTTTGGCGAGCGCGGCGAGCGTGTCGACCTGCACTTTGTCGTCGCGCACCTCGGCGAGCTGGCGCGCGATGCCTCGCAGCCGCTCCTTTTCGTGTGCGTACATCGCGGGCTGGATGGTTTTCTTCAGGAGCTCGAGCCCCGTGCGAGCGCGCTTGAGGGCCTTGCGCGCCTCGTGGATCGCCTGGTCTCGCTCCTCCTCGCGCGCGAGCGCCCTCAGGGAGCGCGCGAGCTGCGTGCGGACCGCGCGGCGGACTTCGGCCGTGTGCATGGGCGAAATTTTGCCGCAGCCCGCGCCGGCCGTGTGTGACAGCGATCAAGCGCCCGGCCCGGGCGCGAGGGCGTTTCAGCTCGGGCCGACGCCCGCCGCCTTCAGCACCCGGTCCCAGCGCGCGAGCTCGCGCTTGATGTGCTCGCCCAGCTCGTCGGGCCCGCCGCCGATGGGAATACTTCCCGAGGCCGCGAGGCGCTCCTTCACCTTCTCGTCCTTCAGGGCCTTCACCGCCGCGGCGTGGATCTGCTCGATGATGGGGCGCGGCGTCCTGCCGGGCGCCACGAGCCCGTACCAGCCGCTCACCGAGAAATCGGCGAGCCCCTGCTCCGCCGCCGTGGGCACCTCCGGCAGCGCGGCCGCGCGCTTGTCGGCGGCGACAGCGAGGCCCTTCAGGCGCCCGCCCTTCACGTAGGGCGTCGCGGTCGAGATCACCGACCACATGTACGGCACGTGGCCCGCCACCACATCGGCCGCCGCCGGGCCCGTTCCCTTGTACGGGATGTACTCGATCGACTTGAGATTCGCCACCTGCTTGAAGAGCTCGCCCGCCAGGAACCCCGCGCTTCCCGGGTCGGTCGCGTAGGAAAGCTTCCCTTCCGCCGCCTTC
>JAFAGU010000366.1 GCA_019237595.1 Betaproteobacteria bacterium
GTCGCCGACCATCGCGACGATGCGGCCTTCCGCCTGCAGCGCGCGCAAGCAGGCAAGCTTGTCCTGCGGCGCGGCCGCTCCGGTCGAGCGCTCGATGCCGACGGCGCGGGCAGCCGCAGCCGCCGCCGCCGGCGCGTCGCCGCTCAAGAGCTGAACCCGCACGCCGCACGCCTTGAGCTCGCGAACAAGCGCGGCGGCCTCCGGGCGCAGACTGTCCTCGAGCTCGAACGCCGCGAGGCAGCCCACTTGCGAGGACAGGTAGATCACGGTTCTTCCATCCACCGGGCCGACGGCATGGGTGCTGCCGCAAAAAACCGCGGAGCCAATGCGATAGCGCACTCCCTCGATCCGCGCCTCGATCCCCGCGCCGGCCTCGTAGCGCGCTTCCTCGGCGAGCAGCGTTCCGGGCGGGAAGACCCGCGCGATCGGATGGCGGCTCGTCGCCTCGAGCGCCGCCGCGATTTGCGTGCAACGCGATTCGTCGAGGGCGCCGAAAGCATGGAAGCGCACGAGGCGCAGGCGCCCTTCGGTGAGCGTTCCCGTCTTGTCGAGGATCACGTCGGTCAGGCGCCCCAGGGCTTCCAGCGCGCTCGAGCGCGTGACCAGGACGCCCGAAGAAAGCAGGAACGCGTTCGCGCGCGTCACGACGATCGGTGCCGCAAGCGCGAGGGCGCAGGGACAGGTGGCGACGAGCACCGCGACCGCGATCCACGGATCGCCGGAGACGAGCGCCGCGCCGAGCGCGGTGGCGATGACGGCGCCGGTGAGCGCCCGCGCTACGCGATCGCTCGCCTCGACGAGGCGCGGCCGGCTCGCCGCGGCCCGCTCGGCGAGCCTCGCGATCTCGGCGGCGCGGGTGAAGCTTCCCGCGCGGGTCACGCGCAGGGTCACCGGCTGGTCGAGGTTGACGGATCCGGCGACGAGCTCGTCGCCCGGCCGCTTGTCCTCCGGCCGCGATTCGCCGGTGAGGAGCGATTCGTCCACCGACGTGCTCCCGGCCTCGATGATCCCGTCCGCCGGGACGCGCTCGCCTGGCGCCACGCGCAAGACATCGCCCGGCTCCGCCGAATGCCGCGTAGCGCTCGAAAGAAGCGGGTCGAGCGCGTGCTTCGCCCGATGGCGCGCCGCGAGCTCGACGTGCCGCACGCCGAGCAGGATGAAGGCCAGCATGCAGAGCGAATCGAAGTAGACCTCGCCCGTCCCGGTGGCCGTCGCCCAGGCGCTGGCGACGAAGGCGCCGGCGATGCCGAGGGCAAGCGGCGTGTCGAGCCCGAGCCGGCGCTGCCGCAGCTCCCGCCACGCCCCGGCGAAGAACGGCCCGCAGGAAAAAGCGAGCACCGGCGCGGAGATGAGGAGGCTCGCCCAGCGCATGAGGCCGAGCGCATCCGAGGCGCCGACATCCGGATCGACGTAGGCGGGGTACGCATACATCATGACCTGCATCGCTCCCAGGCCGGAGACGAAGAGCCGGCGCAGCGACGAGCGGCGCTCCCGCCGCTCCAGCTCTGCGTCGTCGGCCGGGTCGTACGGCCAGGCGTCGTAGCCCACCGCCCGGATGCGGCCTATCAGGGCCTCCACCGTGGTGGCTCCGGCGTCCCAAGAGACCTGCGCCCGCCGGGTCGCGAAGTTCACGTCGGCGCGCGCCACGCCCGGCGTGGCGCGCAGCACCTGCTCGATCAGCCACAAGCAAGCCGAGCACGTAACGCGGTCCAGGACGAGCCAGGCCTCGCTCGTTCCTGGGACGGCGCTGGCAGCTCGCCCCGGCGGAGCCTCCGGCGGCGGAGCTGCGCATGACGTGCGTGTGACGTAATAGCTTTCGAAGCCCGAGGCGACGATCGTCTCGGCCACGGCGGCGCAGCCTGGGCAGCAGAAGGCGCGCGGACGGCCAAGCACGGTGGCGTTCGCGAGCGTGCCGTGGGGAATGGCCAGGCCGCAATGGAAGCAGCCGGAGTCGGTGGGCGCCATCGGTCGATGCTAGGGACCGGCGAGCAGCCGGGGTTGACCCAAATCAATGTCCGCCAAACGGCGCAGCCCCCGCGGCCGGAATGTTGCTACTGGGAGCGCACACTCTTTCGCGAGCGCGAGCCATGAAGATCAGCGTCCTTACCGTCCTCGAATCCGGCATCGCGCGTCCGCGCAGCTTCCGCCTCGGCGGCCAGCCCGTCGGCGTCGCCGCGGTCCTCGAAAAATGGGAATCGCCCGGCCACCGCCATTTCCGCGTTCGCGACCTCGACGGCCGGCAGTTCGTCCTGCGCCACTGCCTCGAGTCCGGGTGCTGGGAGCTCGACTGCGTGTATGGGCGGGCGGCCAACCCGCCGCGGCACGCGCCCGCCGCCGCCTAGCGCAGCCTCAATAGCAGCCCACGGGCTGTGTGGTACGGTGGCCGCGAATGCTGCGGCATGCCCTCCAGTCGCTGCTCGCGCCCCACTCCGTCGCCCTCGTGGGCGCGACGGAAAGGCCGGGCGCGCTCGGCGATCTCGTGCACCGCAAGCTCGCGGCCGGCGGCCTGCGCGCCTTCTTCGCCGTGAACCCGAAGCACGGCTCGGTCCACGGCCTGCCCTGCTATCCGTCCCTCGATGCCCTCCCCGAGCGGCCGGAGCTCGCGGTGGTCGCCACGCCGGCGCGTACCGTCCCCGGCGTCGTCGCGCAGGCCGGCCGCGCCGGCATCCGGTCGGCGCTCGTCCTGACGAGCGGCTTCGCCGAGATCGGCCCCGCCGGCAAGGCGCTGCAGGACGAGATGCTCGCCGCGGCGCGCGAAGGCGGCGTGCGGATCGTCGGGCCGAACTGCCTCGGCCTCATGCGCACCGACACCGGCCTCGACGCCACGTTCGCCCGCACCGCCGCCCGTCCGGGCCGCCTCGCGCTCGTCTCGCAGTCCGGGGCGATCTGCGCCGCCCTCCTCGACTGGGCGGCTTCCGCGGGGGTCGGGTTCTCGAGCGTGGTATCGCTCGGCGGCGCCGCGGACGTGGACTTCGGGGAAGTGCTCGACTTCCTCGTGCCCGACACGGCCACCGACGCGATCCTCCTCTACGTCGAGGGTATCCACGACGCACGGAAGTTCCTCTCGGCGCTGCGCGCCGCGGCGCGCGTGAAGCCCGTGGTCGCCCTCAAGGTCGGCCGCTACGCGAGCGGCTCGCGTGCCGCATCCAGCCATACCGGGGCGCTCGTGGGCAGCGACGCGGTCTTCGACGCGGCGCTGCGCCGCGGCGGCAGCGTGCGCGTGAAGACCTACACGCAGCTCTTCGCCGCGGCGCGCATGCTCGCTTCGCGCCGCCTGCCGCGGGGCGGCCGCCTCGCCATCGTGACGAATGGCGGCGGACCGGGCGTCGTTGCAGCCGACAGCGCGGCCGAGAACGGCGTCTCGCTCGCCTCGCTATCGGAAGAGACGCTTTCCTTCCTCGATGCGCGGCTCCCGCCGCAGTGGTCGCACGCCAATCCGATCGACATCATCGGCGATGCGCCGGCGCAGCGCTTCTCGGACGCGACCGCCGCCGCGCTCGCCGATCCGGGCGTCGACGCCGTGCTCGCCATGTATTCGCCCGTCGCGGTCACGCAGCCCGGCGACGCGGCGCGCGCCGTCGCCGCCGCCGCGGGTGCTTCGCAAAAGCCCGTCCTCGCCGCGTGGCTGGGCGACCTCGACCCGCAGGAGAGCCGCGCCGCGCTCGAAGGCGCCGGCATCCCGAACTTCTATACGCCGGAGAACGCGGTCGAAGCCTTCGGTTTCGTGCAGGCGTATCGGCGCAACCAGGCGCAGCTCCTCGAGGTGCCGGCGGCCGTGCCCGCGGAGGAGCCGGCGCCCGACCTCGCGCGCGCGGCGAGGCTCCGCGACGCGGCGCTCGCCCAGGGCCGCGAGACGCTGACCGAAGACGAGGCCAAGGCGCTGCTTGCCTGCTTCGGGCTGCCAGTGCCGCGGAACATCGTCGCGGGCAGCCGCGAGGCAGCGGTGGCCGCGGCGCGAGAGATCGGCTTCCCGGTCGCGATGAAGATCCATTCGCCCGACCTCGCGCACAAGTCCGACGTCGGCGGCGTGCGGCTCGACCTGCACACGGCGGACATCGTCGCCGCGGCCTACGAGGAAATGATGCGCAACGTGCGCGCGCTGCGGCCGCGGGCCCGCGTCGAAGGCGTCGCCATCCAGCCGATGCTGCGCTACGAGCATTCGCGCGAGGTCCTGGTCGGCGTCGCGACCGATCCGGTGTTCGGGCCGGTGATCAGCTTCGGCTCGGGGGGCGTCGCGGTAGAGGCGGTGCGCGATACCGCGGTGGCGATCCCGCCCCTCAACGCGGCGCTCGCCCGCGAGCTGATCGAGCGCACGCGCGTGCACCGCTTGCTCGCCGGCTACCGCAACGTGCCGGCCGTGGACCTCGATGCGCTCGCGGCGCTCCTCTGCGGCGTCTCGCGCATGGTCTGCATCCTGCCCTGGCTGAAGGAGATGGACCTCAACCCCGTGCTCGCCCATCCGGGCGGCGCGATCGTCGCCGACGCGCGCGTGGTGCTCGATCCGGCGCGGCTCGAGATGCCGCCGCGCTACGGCCACATGGCCATCCATCCGTACCCGGTGGAGCTCGAGTCGGAGCTCGCCCTTCGCGACGGCACGCGCGTCGCCGTTCGCCCGATGCGGCCCGGCGACGTGGACCTCGAGCGCCGATTCTTCGACGGCCTCTCCGAGCACTCGCGCTACCAGCGGTTCATGCAATACCTGCCGAAGCTGCCGCCGCAGATGCTCGCGCGCTTCACGCAGCTCGACTACGACCGGGAGCTCGCCCTCGTCGCGCTGCACGAGCACGCCTTCATCGGCGTCGGGCGCTACGCGCCCAACCCGGACGGCCAGACCGCGGAGTTCGCGCTGGTGGTGGCCGACGCGTGGCAGGGCAAGGGCCTCGGGCGGATCCTCCTCGGCAAGCTCCGGGAGGAAGCGCGCAAGGCAGGCTACGCCGCGCTCTACGGCAACATCCTCGAGGCGAACCACGACATGCTCGACCTCGCGCTGCGCCTGGGTTTCCGCGTGCTTTCGCGCGAGGGGTCCGACGTGACGGTGGTCAGCCGCCTGGCGTAGGCAGGAGCTCGCGCCCGGCTCGCGACCAGTCGAGCTCGGCCGGCGTCCCCTCGAGGACGCGTTCGACGAGCGCGACGTGCTCCTGCTCCTCGGCCGCCATCTCGCGCGCCAGCGCGCGGAGCGCCGGGTCGTCCGCCATCGCCATCACGTGCTCGAAGAACGCCTCCGCGCGCCGCTCGGCGGCGAGCGCAATGAGGAGCGCCTGGCGCGGCGTGAGGAGCCGGAAGACGAGCTCCCGCGCCGCCGTCTCGGGCGCCGCGGCGTCGAGCCAGCGGTATTGGCCGGCTCCCAGCTTCGGCACCTCGACCTCGCGCGTGCGCCGCCGCAGCTCCTCCAGGTGCTCGGCCTCGAAGTCGGCGAGCCGGCCGAAGAGCTCGGCAGCGGCGTCGTTGCCCAGGTCCGCCATGCGCTCGGCGAACTCGCCGTAGCGCTCGGCCGCCTCGCGCTCGATCTCGATCGCGTGGGCATAGAGCTCGGCCGCCGAGCGCGGGGGCGTCATGGCACCATGCTCTTCCGGCCGCCGCCGGCCGTCTTGATTCACGTCAACCGGGCCCCATATCCACTCCGATGAAGTACAAGGACTACTACAAGGTCCTCGGCGTCGAGCGCGGCGCGAGCGATGAGGAGATCAAGAAGGCGTACCGCAAGCTCGCCCGCAAGTACCACCCGGACGTCTCGAAGGAAGCGAACGCGAAGGAGAAGTTCCAGGAGGTTTCCGAGGCCTACGAGACGCTTCGCGACAAGGAAAAGCGCGCCGCCTACGACAACCTCGGCCGCTTCGACGCGGGCGAGGAGTTCCGCCCGCCCCCAGGCTGGAGCCGGCGCTTCGGCGAGGGCGAGGGCGGGCCGCAGTTCGAGGACTTCGGCAACATCGACCTCTCGGACCTCTTCGAGTCGCTCGGCGCCCGCATGGGCGGCAAGAAGGGGTTCCGCAGGGCAAACATCCCCATTCCCGGCGAGGACTACGCCGTGACCGTGCGCCTTGCGCTCGAGGAAGCGTACCGGGGAACCGAGCGCGAATTCCACATCGGCGGCGAGCGCGTTCGCGCGCGCATCCCCAAGGGCGCGACCGACGGCCAGCAGCTCAAGCTCCGCGGCAAGGGCGGTCCGGGCGCAAACGGCGGCCCGCCGGGCGACCTGCTGCTGCAGATCGTGCTCGAGCCGCACCGCGTCTTTCGCCCGAGCGGGCACGACATCGACCTAGACCTGCCGCTCGCGCCCTGGGAAGCGGCGCTGGGCGCGCAAGTGGAAATCCCGACACTGGACGGAAAGGTAAAGCTGACAATTCCAGCCGGCTCGCAACCCGGCCAGAAGCTGCGGCTCGCCGGCCGCGGGCTCCCCAAGCCTGGCGGCGGCGCCGGCGACCTCTACGCAGTGTTGAGCGTCGTCGTTCCCGCCTCGCTCACCGAACGCGAGCGCAAGCTCTTCGAGGAATTGAAGATCAATTCGCGCTTCGATCCGCGCGGCCGATTCCGCGGCATCTAGAATTCATGACATGCCCCTGCCTGCCGAGAGGTTTCCCTTCACCGCACGGCTGATCGCGCTCGCGCCTCTCGAGGCGGGCGTCTATGTCCTGTGGCACGGCGAGGATCTCATCTACATCGGCCACGCGAAGGGCGGCCGCGCGACGCTGCGCGCCTGCCTGCTCGATCACTTCTCCGGCGTGTCGGGACCCTGCACGAGGCGCGCCAATTTCTATGGCTGGGAGCTCAGCGAGGACCCCGAGGGCGACGAAGCGCGGCTCCTGGTCGAATATCGCTCGCTCAACCAGCGCCTGCCCCGCTGTAACGCGCGGGCCTAGCGAGGGTTTTCCGCCGGGGCACAGGCCTTGCATGGCCGCCGGCATGCCACTTACCCGGGAACAGAGCATCGAGCTGGGCGCCGTAATCGGCGAGCGCAGGAACGCGCTGCTGCAGGAGATCCGCGAGGACGTGGCTCGCGCGCGCGAGCACTCGTTCGGCGAGCTCGCCGGGCCGGCGCCGGACCCGGGCGACCAGTCGGTCGCCGACCTGATCGCGGATCTCGAGCAGGCGGACGTGGGGAGAGATCTCGACGAGCTCCGCGCGCTCGAGGCGGCGCATGCGCGCTTCCGCGAGGGCCGCTACGGGATCTGCGTCGACTGCGGCGCCGACATCGAGTACGCCAGGCTGCGCGCCAACCCCTCGGCCATCCGCTGCATCCACTGCCAGCGCGTGC
>JAFAGU010000084.1 GCA_019237595.1 Betaproteobacteria bacterium
CAGGTTTTCCTTCACCGCCTCGCGGACTTTCTGGTTGTGCCGCAGCCAGTCGCGCGCCCCGCGCGAGAAGAGCTCGTACCAGGGCGTTTCGGCCGCGATGCGAATCAAGGAATCACTCCTGTGCCAGGAGGGTCGTCACGTAGTTGAGCGCTTCTCTCGCGCTGTGCGAGTCGTAGCCGTACTCGTCCACGAGCCGCTTCTCGACCACCGAGATCTTCTGGCGCGTCTCCTCGTCGGGGCGCGTAGAGGAGCTCACGAGGCGCAGCACGTCGCGGCGCTGCTCGAAGAGGTATTGCTCGACCGCGTCGTGCAGCGGCGCGTGGGAGTCGAGCGTGAATTTCTCGCCGCGCTTGAACGCGCCCATGGCCTTCCTCACGACTTCCTGGCGGAAGGAGAGCTTGCCGGACTCGGAGATCCGGATCTTCTCCTCGACGTTGCGCAGGAAGCGCTCGTCGGGCTTCCTTTCCTCGTTCGTGATCGGATCCTTGATGGTGCGGTTGTCGAGCGTCGCCTCGACTTCGTCGAGGTACTTCTCCAGGAGCTGCTGCGCCTCCTGCTCGAAGGAGACGAAGAGCGCCTTGTGCACGTCCTCCTTCACCCAGCGGTTGTAGAAGTCCTTCCTTACCTGCACCAGGAAGTCCACCCACTTGCGCTTCTTCTTGCCGTCGATCCTGACGTCCGACTCGATCGCGTCCTTGAGCGCGATGAGGACGTCCATGGTGGTGAGGCTCTTTGCCTGCGACTGGATGATGGCGCCGGAGAGCGCGTTGACGACGAAGCGCGGGGAGACGCCCGAGAGGCCCTCCTCGGGATGGCGCGCGCGGATCTTCTCGAGCTCCGACTGCGCCATGCCTTCCACGTCCTCGCCGGCGAAGAGGCGCGCCTTCTTGACGTTCTCGCCTTCCGAGCCTTCGCCCTCCTGCATGCGCGTGAGCACGGCGAATACCGCGGCCACGTGCAGCGTGTGCGGGTCGAGGTGAACCTCGCGGAACGCCTGCGTGGAGGAGGTGAGCTTGCGGTAGATGCGCGCCTCCTCCTTGTAGTCGAGCGTGTAGGGGACCTGGATGATCACCATCCGGTCGAGCAGCGCCTCGTTCTCCGCTTCCTGGAGGAACTTGCGGAACTCCGCGAGGTTCGTGTGCGCGAGGATCGTCTCGTCGAGGTGGATGAGCGGGAAGCGGGAGACCTTGACGTTCTTCTCCTGCGTGAGCGTGAGAAGGAGGTACAGGAACTCGCGCTTCACCTTGAGGATCTCGATCATCTCGAGGAGCCCCCGGCTCGCCGCAAACACGGCGCCGGACCAGGACCAGGCGCGCGGGTCGCCCTCGTCCCCGTACTGCGACACCTTGGAGAGGTCGACCGAGCCCACGAGGTCGGCGATGTCCGCGGTGCTAGGGTCGTGCGGCGCGTAGGTGCCCACGCCGATCCGCCCGGCTTCCGAGAGGAAGATGCGCTGCACGGGCATCTGCATGAAGTCGCCGCCGAACTCGTGCGCGAGGCGCTGCACGCAATAAGGACAGAGCTCCCCCGTCACCTCGACGCCGTGCGTCTGGCGGAACTGCGCGCGAAGCGTATGCGGCACGAGGTGCAGCGGCGATTCGTGCACAGGGCAGCCGTGGATGCCGTAGAGGGCGCCTGCCTCGGTGTGGCTGTATTCCTCCAGGCCGCGCTTGATGAGGATGACCATCGAGGACTTGCCGCCGGAGGGCGGCCCAAGCAGCAGCAGGAGCCGCCTGCCGACTTCGGAGCCCGCGCTCGCGGCCTTGAAATACTCCAGGACGCGCTCGATCGTGTCGTCGATGCCGTAGAGCTCGTCCTCGAAGAGCTGGCAGCGCAGGCGGCCCTTCGCGTCCTCGAAGCCTTCGCTTCGCATCATGTCCCAGAGGTACTGGTGGCTCGACCGGGCGATGCCGCGCGGGTCGCCCGGAAACACCGACTCGAGGAAACTCGCGAACGTGCCCGACCAGTGCGCCGCGCGGTGCTGCTTCGTGAAATCCACCAGCGACTTCAGCAGGTCGGACGGCTGCTTCGGCACTCCCGCCACGGGGCTGTTCATGGGCACCTCTCCGTTTGCGAGGACGTTCCGCCCTCGATTTACGTTAGATCACGAATCGACATCCTCGATCCATCGTCCAGCAATTCCTGAACCCTCCCGGGGGACCTATGGTCAAACCCTTGACGCCACAACTGACGAAACAATGAGCCGATGAAGGAGATCCTCGGGGTTACGGACGACGGGCCGGCCAGGCGGCGCTGGTTCCACGACGACTATTTCGATCTCTTCGTATGGGAGACCGGCGAGGAGCTCACCTTGTTCCAGCTCTGCTACGGCGGCGACTCGACCGAGCGCGCGCTCGTCTGGGACAAGAAGCGCGGCCTCTTCCACGACGGGCCGCCGCAGGCGACGGAGGTCGTCACGCGCTTCGAGGCCGCGGCGGCGGAGCTCCCCGAGCGGATCCGGCGCGAGGTGCGCGAGAAAGTGCAGGAATTCGCGGCGCGCCGCCTCGCGGTGCAGGCCCGGAGGAAAAAGTTCCGGCGCGCGGGCTGGCAGAAGACCGGTACGTGATCCTGTAGAGGTTCGGCGACAGCGCGCGCGCCGAACCCGCACTACCATCTCGGTCGTGCGGTTACTCTGGTGCTCGCTCCTCTTCGTCGTTGTTTCGCAGGCCGGCGCGAACAGCGATCCGATGACCGGCATCGCGGCGCCCGGCGGCGTTGCCATCGGCGCGGCGCTGCGACAGGAGCGCTCGCCCTACCGTGGCGCGGGCTGGCAGCGCGACTTCCTGCCGATCTACCTTTATGAGGGCGAGCGGCTCTACCTGCACAGCTACAGCATCGGCCTTCGCTTCGGCAACATCGCGAACGAGCCGCGGCTGGACGTGTTCCTGCGCCACCGCTTCGAGGGTTTTCCCTACGACCGGATCCCCGAGTCGCTCGCCGGCATGGCGAAGCGCGAGCCGGGCATCGACGCCGGCGCGAGCCTGCAATGGGGCGGCAGCTGGGGCATCGCGTTCGTGGAGGGCTTGCACGACGTTTCCTCGGCCTCGCACGGAAGCGAGGCGCGCATCGGCTACAAGTATCCGTGGCGAAGCGGGCGCCTGTGGCTCCGGCCGCACGTGCAGATCGGCTATCGCGACGCGAGGCTCAACAACTATTACTACGGCGTGCGTCCCGACGAGGCGACGCCGACCCGAGCCGCCTACAACGCCGGAAAGGGCGCGACTGCGGAAGCCGGCCTCTACGCAGCGTACTATCTTACCGAGCGCCTGCGCCTCGTCGCCGGCTACACGGCGACGCGCTGGCCCGATAGCGTCGTGCAGAGCCCGATCGTCGGCACGCGCACCGAGCACCAGCTCACGGCCGGGCTCATGTACGACCTCACGCCCGACCAGGAAGCGTGGCCCGAGCACCGGCCGCTCATCTTTCGCGCCTACCACGGCGACTCGACCGACTGCAACGTGCTGCAGGTCGCGGAGCTTCGCTGCACGAGCACGCACACGAAGGACAAGACGACCGTCGCGGGCTTCGAAGTGGGCCGGCCCTTCATCGACCGCGTGAACGGCTGGCCGGTGGACCTCGCGGGATTCGTCGGCATCCAGCGCCACTTCGAGGCGGGATTCCAGCCCGACTTTTGGTCCATCCGCGCGTACGTCAAGACGTACTTCTACGGCTTCCCGTGGGACGAGCGCGTGCGCACGCGCATCGGCCTTGGCCTGGGCCTCTCCTACGCGCAGCGCATCCCGCTCATGGAAATCCGCGACCTCCAGGAGCGCGGCCGCAACACCTCGAAGCTTCTCCAGACCTTCGACCCGACAGTGGACGTCAGCGTTGGCGACGTGCTCGGCGTGCGGCGGCTGCGCGAAACCTACGTCGGCCTCGGCGTCTCGCATCGCTCCGGCATCTTCGGCACCTCGCAGGTGCTCGGCAACGTCAACGGTGGCTCGAACTACATCTACGCGTACGTAGAGACGACTTACTAGCGGCAAGAGGCGCGGTGAGGATCGCGTCCCCCGTCGTTCCTAAGGCAGGCTCACCACCGCTACGAGAAGGAGCCCGATCAGCAGGGCGAGCGCGACTGTGGGGACGGGGTCCTTCGAGACTTCATCCCCTAGCTCTTCCAGGCTGTCATGCCAGAACCGCGGTACGCGTTGCATATGACCTCGCTCGGTCTACGATGCAGCGCAAAGAGCATGCAACTGCCGTACCGGCCTGCATTGACGATGCTCAAGCGGCGCGCTTGACGGCCGCGAAGCGGGCGGAGCCTAATAGCTGCCCGCGGTCTCGTTTCCAGGGAGGAGACAATGACGCAA
>JAFAGU010000102.1 GCA_019237595.1 Betaproteobacteria bacterium
GCAGTCGACGAGCTTGCCGGGCAGCGTGGCAATGCCGCTTGATTTCTTCCTTTCTACTTTTTTTCCTTTCGACAGCCTCGCCATGGCTTGCTCGATGGCGAGCTCCACGATTTTCTTGCCCTCCTCCGGGTGCTCGTTCAGCCAGAGCTCGAACGCGTCGCGCACGCACATCTCGAGGAGCTTCGCGGCGTGGCGCGTCGTGAGCTTTTCCTTCGTCTGGCCGTGGAACTGCGTGCGCACGATGCGTGCGGAGAGCGTGAAGCAGGCGCGCTGCCAGAGGTCGTCCGGGATCACCTTCACGCCCTTTGGCAGGAGCGAACGCGTTTCCATGAAGGAGGCGAGCGCCTCGAAGATGCCGGAGCGGAATCCCGCCTCGTGGGTGCCGCCCGAGCGCGTGGGAATCAGGTTGACGTGGCTGTCGGCGAAGATATCGCCGTCGGCGACCCAGCCGATCGCCCAGCTCGCGCCCTCCCCGTTTTCGATGTCGGAGATGCCCGCGAGCGATTTCTCGTCGAAAAACCTTTCGCCGGTGAAGAGCGGCGCGACGAGTTCCCGGCCCTGGAGCATGAACTCGAAGTACTGCTCCATGCCGCGCTCGTACTTCCACACCTTGTTCTGCTTGCCCTCGACTTCGAGGATCATGGTGAGGCCGGGGAGGAGGTAAGCCTTGCTCCTCACGAGGTGCTCGAGCTCGTTCAGCGGGATGTTGGGCGAGTCGAAGTACTTGGGGTCGGGCCACAGGCGCACGATCGTCCCGGTCTTCTTCTCCTTCGCCTTCTCGCTCTTCAGCTTCTGCTTGAGCTCGCCGCCCTCGAAAGCAATGGTGTGTTTTTGGCCGTCCCGAAAAACCGTCACTTCACACCTTTTCGACAGCGCATTGCTGACAGCCACGCCGACGCCGTGCAGGCCGCCGGAGATGTGATAGACGCCGTCGCCCGAGCGCGAGAACTTGCCGCCCGCGTGCAGCATCGTGAATGCGACTTCCACCGCCGGCTTCTTCTCCACCGGATGCATGTCGACCGGGATGCCTCGCCCTTCGTCCTGCACCTCGACCGAGCCGTCCTTGTGCACGCTGACGGTGATCTTCTTGCCGAAGCCGGCGAGCGCCTCGTCGACCGCGTTGTCGATCGCCTCCTGCACGATGTGCAGCGGGTGCACGGTGTGCGTATACATGCCCGGCATGCGGCGCACCGGCTCGAGCCCCTTCAGGGCCTGGATCGCCGAGGCGTCGTAGACCTGCGGTTTGGTTGCCATGGATCTAGTCTTTTTTGCCTTTCATACCACTAGATATTGTATTCCCGCCGTTATGCGGCCGCCTCCCGCCGGTAGCGGCGACGCGGCTCCGCAGCGCTGCCCCGGCCGGGGCTGTGCACCGGAACGCCTTCCGCGGCCGCCGCGTGCGCCAACGTGCGGTCAAGCGTAGCGAGCGCGAACCCCTGGCGAACGGCAAGCTCAAGGTAGGACGCGTCGTAGGCGGTCAGCCCGTGCCGCTCCGCGAGGCTGCTGATCTCGCGCAATTGCACCGGCGCACTGTCCACCCGGATTGCCATTCCCTCGGCAAGCTCGAGGGCTTCCAGACGCGTTTGCCGATCGATGCGCTTGCGGCGCTCGGCCATCAGCAGTCCGTTCGCCAGTTCCAGGCGCCACAGGGGAGGAACCCAGATCTCTGCCTGGCCGAGCTCCGACAAGATGCCATCGGTGAACGCCGAGCGTTCGTCATGCAGGAACCACGGCAAGGCGATCGACGCGTCGATGACGAGCGCCATCAATAGCGGCGCCCCGCGCGAATCAGCTCGGCAACACTTGTTCCAGCCTTCGCGCCGCGGTCTTTTCCGATCCGCCAGCGCTTGAGCTTCTCGATCAAGGCGCGCTGCCGGTCGCGTTCATCGGCGGCTCTCACCGGAACGAGTTGTGCAATGGCCGTCCCGCGCCGGGTGATCGTCACCGTCTCGCCGGCCTCGACCTTGTCGAGAAGCTCGGCGAGTTTCGTCTTTGCCTCAAACGATCCAACTGTCCTGGCC
>JAFAGU010000124.1 GCA_019237595.1 Betaproteobacteria bacterium
CGGCACCGTGGCGGTCGGCGCGCTCACGGGCGATCTCGCGACGTCCGTCTGCTGGCGGATGCGCTGCTGCTCGGTCACGAAGGCGCTGAAGGAGCCATTCTCCCGGTACACATACGTGCTGTCGAGATTGGCGCTCCAGGATCGGCCGCGCTGGATCCCGTATGTCGTGTCGTAGTTGTCGATCGTCGCGCGTCCCGTCGCGCCGAACGAAAGCCGCTCGGTCGCGTCCCAGTTGGCCCCGACCTTGACCGCGTTCTGCTTGCGGGAGGCGAGGAACCACTGGTTGAAGCCGATGAACTCGGATCCGTTGAGGCCCGTGATCCCCGGCGGGGCCGCGGCGATGGTGGCCGCGGTCGTATTGCCGTCGGTCCCGACGAACGGCGGGCGAGCATTCAGGTCGCGGTCGGACCTGCGGTTCGAGAAGCTGTAGCCGGCGTTCAGGGTGAGCGCCTCCATCGCCTTGACGCGGTAGAGGGCGCTGACCTTGTCCTCCTTGGTGTTCGGGCTCGTCACGCAATCGGTGCCGGGCGCATAGGCCGGGATGCCGCCTCCCGTCGCATAGTCGTTGCATCGCCGGGAGATCTCGTCGTGATTGAACGCCACGCGCACCTTCTGGCGGGCATCGAGGCGGTAGTCCCCCGCGAGCTCGACCTGGTTCTTCCTGATGCTGAACGGCGCGTTCGGGTAGTTCGCGACGTGCCCCCCGGCCGGAACCGCAGTCCCGTCCAGCGCGAAGAAGTTGTAGATATTGGAGGCCGTCCGGTTGTTGCGGTCGTCGTACTTCCAGCCGAGCGACGTGGTGAGGTTCTTCGTCGTCTGGTCGGTCAGCTTGAGGTCGGCGTGCGTCGTGATGACGAGGCCATTGAGCGAGGCTGCCGGCGCCGGGGTGTTCATCATCTGCGAATCGACCACGAACGGCGCATTCTGCGTGTTGCGGGAATAGGAAAAGCCGCCCGAGACCTTCGTCGTCTGCGTAAGCGAATAGCCGCCGGTCGCGCTGAACTGGTGAAGCTGGTTGCTGGGCAGCGTCGACATGGTCTCGAACACGGACTTCGTCGTGCCGACAATGGGCGTCCAGGTCTGGAACGTCACGCCGCTGTCGTACTTGTTGTGGAAGAAGGAGCCGTAATACGACACCGTCGCGTGTCCCTTCTCGCCCAGCCAGTTCAATGCCACGTTCGCCGTGTCGGTAGTGAAATTCGTGGGCATTGGGAGGATCGACGTCTTCTCGTTGTTGCCGGTGCCCGCGACCGCGGCGGCCGATCCGAAGCCCATCAGCTTGGCGCCGGATTGCTCCAGGCGATTGACATCGACCCTGATGTTCCATTGGCGGTCGAACACCAGGCCGCCGGTCATGCCGAAATTATTGCGATCGTTGCTGATCGTCTCCGTCTGGAATTGCGAGAGCTGCGCCGGCGTGAGGTTGATCTTCGCATTGCCTCCTGCCACGGTGCCGAAATTCGGCAGCGTAAAGACGTTGCCTCCCACGTTCCCCGTGTAGGGCGTCTGGTACGTGCCGGAGGTGTAGTGCCTGAGCTGGTCGAGGTTGACGCCGAAATTCCACCGTCCCTGGTCGCTGATCGTGCCGCCGGCGCTGCGAGAAGTGAGGCCGAGATCGGTTCCATAGATCTCCCAGCGCCTGATGCCGTCGCCTTCCTGGTACGCATCCCCGCCGCGCATGCCGAAGCTGCCATTCAGGGTGGCGCCAGAGCTCCTGACTCCCGTGTATTCGCCGAACTTGACGGAGCTCCTGCTCAAGTCCACGACGTCGATTTCCGCGAAATTGGCCGGAGCCCTGGACCAGGCCGGCGTCTCCTGGGCATAGGAGGGCATGCCGTACGCGGCGGCCATCGCCGCCGGAACTGCAAGCGCGAGGACTCGGAGGCTCGGTTTTTGGTTTCTCGTTCTCATTGCCTGATCTCCCAGGAATCAGCGCTGCAGGAAGCCGCCGGCAGGGCTGTTGGAGCCGTGGATCTGGCTGTGGCAGTTGAGGCAGGCCCGGCCGAGGGCCTGGTTGCTCGGCGACGCGCCGGTGAACCCGCCCTGGATGCCCGCGGCGTTGCGGCCGATGGGGTTGCCGCTGCCATGCTCGCCGTCATGGCAGGACTGGCACAGGAATGGCGCGCGCGAAATCAGCAGCGGCGTGAGGTTCGAGCCGTGCGGCGTATGGCAGTTCGTGCAGCTCTCCACCACGGGCTGGTGCTCCCACAGGAACGGGCCGCGCTTGTCGGCATGGCACGTAGGGCCGGTCTCCGTGAGCGTGTTTCTCTTCAGGAGGCCCGGGCCCGCGCCGCCATGCGGGTTGTGGCAATCGGAGCAGGCGACCTTGCCCTCCTTGATCGGGTGGGTCGAGATCTTGTAGCTGTCGGCGCGCTGCTCGCGGTGGCAGGTGTAGCAAACCTGCGGCTGGGTCTTGCGCTGGAGCACCGCGTCGGCGGCCGCATGCACCTGGTGGCAGCTCGCGCACGGCACGTCGTTCACGTGGTGCGCGCTTCCTTCCCAGCGCGTGCGTGCAGTGCCGCGGTGGCATGTGAGGCACGCGCCGTTGCGCTCCTCGACGGGCGTCGTCGATTTCTTGGTGAACGTGCGATCGGGCTTCGGCCGCTCGGTGGCGTCGGCCGGCTTGTTGATGTGCGACTCGCTCTCGCCGTGGCAGCTCGTGCAGGTCGGCGTGCGTCCGTCGCCGCGCACGCCGTGCTTCGTCTTGGCGATCTCGAGGATCTGCGGGTTGTCGTCCGCGTCGTGGCAGCGCGTGCACTTCGCGTCGCCGGTGAGGACCAGGTCCTTGCGCGGGCTCGCCTGCGCGGCGGCGTCCGCGATCCAGGCGGCGCCGGCAAGCACCAGCACCGCGGCTTGGATGAGGAATGCGACTGTCGTTCTTGTTGCCTTCATCGGCCCTCCCTGTTTGGCCGGTCGATTCGTTCAGCTCAAGGCGCGCGCCCGATCTTCAGCTCCTGCGGGCCGGGTCCGTCCGGCTCGTGGTGCGCGATCCCGAAGTGGCAGTCGATGCAGGTGAGCCCCTCGGTCTTCATCTTGGCGTGGCGCGCCTTGGCGCGGTCGCTCTGCTTGTCCGGATCCATCGCGTCGGCGTGGTGGCAGTTGCGGCACTCGAGGGAGTCGGTCTGCTTCATCCGCGTCCACACGTGCGTCGCGAGCTCGTAGCGGCGGGCCTGGAACTTCTCCTTGGTGTCGATCACCCCCATGAAGTGGCCCCAGAGCTCGAAGCTCGCCTGCATCTTGCGTTTGATGAGCGGCCACGGCTCGTGAGGTACGTGGCAGTTCGAGCAGATGGCCCGCACGCCCGAGCGGTTGACGTCGTGGATCGTGCCCTTGAATTCGGCGTAGACGTTGTCGCGCATCTCGTGGCAGCCGGTGCAGAACTGCTCGGTGTTCGTCCACGCGAGGCCGTAGGCCCCGGCGGCGAGCATGACGAAGGAGACGACGAGCGTCGCCGCGAGCACGCCCGCGCCGAGGGTCACGCGGGAGCAGGTCGTGCAGCGCTGCTTGAGGTTCGTCCACCAGCCCATGGCGCGCTTTCGTCGTTACCGGCTGAGGATGAACGCGACGACGTTCTTGATCTCGGCCGCGTCCTTCGACTTCAGGATCTCGTGGCGCTCTTCCTTGCCGTCGATCTTGACCGTGGGGCCGGTCGTGATGTGCGTGGTGAGCTTCGCCTCGGCGTCGGCCTTGCCCTTGTACTTCTCGGCGACGGAGTGGTAGGAGGGGCCGTCCTTCTTGGCGGTCACGGAGTGGCACTTGAAGCAGCCGCTCTTCTTCATCAGCCCTTCGGCCGCCGCGACGTCCACGCTCTGCGCGAACGCGCCGGCTGCGAAAAGCGAGAGCGCCGGGCCGACGATCCAGATTGCCTTCTTCATCTTCTTTTCCCCTTTAGTACTCCGATGCCAACCCTACGCACCGTGCCGCCATTAGGCTCGCCCTAAAGACGTGGGGTGTTGACGTACGTCAAACGGGGTTCGGGCATTGCGGTTAATTGACCGCGATCAACATGCCGCGACGCAACACGCGCAAGCTCGGCCTTGGAGAAGCCATGCAAGCGACGACGCGAAAGCCCTGGGATCGGCAGCTGATACACGGCGTGCTGTCCAACGCGGATTTGCTCCGCGGGGCGATGCCTTCGCACATCGAGCAGCTCGCCAACCACTGCTGGGCGATCGAGGCGAAGCGGATGCAGAAGATCATCGTGCGCGGCGAGCGGCTGCCGGGGGTGTTCGCGCTCGCGCATGGAACGGTCAAGCTCTCCTTGCGGAGCGGAAGCGCCGATGAGCGCGTGGTCAGGCTCGCCCACGCGGGGCAATGCTTTGGCGAAGCGAGCGCCCTCCTCGGGCGCGCGGCGCGCTTCGATGCGACCGCGCTCACGGCATGCAAGCTCGTCGTCGTGCCGACGGCCGCGCTCTTTGCGATGATCGAACGCGACCCGCGCTCGGCTCGCCAGCTCGTACTGAAGATCGCCGAGCGCGGCCTCGCGATCCTCGCGGAGCTGGAATCCTCCAGCCGGCGCGGCGCGAGCCAGCGCCTCGCCGCCTACCTCGAGCGCCTGGCGGAGGAAGACCGCGAGGCTGCCGCGGTCCGCCTGCCTGCGACCAAGACGGTGATCGCCTCGCGCCTCGACATGAAGAAGGAAACGCTTTCGCGGCTCCTGCGGACATTTTCAGAGCGCCGCCTGATCGAGGTCGCCGGGAGCGAGATCCGCATCCTCGACCGGCCCCACCTCACCTTGCTTGCCGCCGCCGACGAACGGGGCAGTTGACCTTGATCAAAGGGCCGCGGCGGCGGCGTGACAGCATGCCGCATCGAGCCTGGCGATGAGCGCAGTGCCCAGCAACGACAACGAGCTTCGCGAGCGGCGTCTGATCGAAGGGGTGATCGCCCGCACCAGCCTCTTCCGGGGCGTGCATGGCGCGCCCCTCTCGGCGCTCGCGCGCCAGTGCTGGAGCCTTTCGGCCCGCCGCGGCGAGCGGTTCCTCGAGCGCGGTGCGCGCCTTCCCGGCGTCTTCGCGGTCGCCTACGGAAGCGTAAAGCTCGCGCTCGGACAGCCCGGCCACGACGAGCGCGTGCTGCGCCTCGTCCAGGCGGGCCAGACCTTCGGCGAGCCGAGCGCCCTCCTCGGGCGGCCGGCGCGCTACGACGCCCAGGCGCTAGCCGATTGCAAGCTCGTCATCATCCCGACCGTGGCGATCTATGCCCTCGTCGACGATGAGCCGCGCGCAGCGCGCAAGATCATCCACGGCCTCGCCGAGCGCAGCTTCGAGGTGCTGGCCGAGCTGGAATCGACGAGCCTTCGCCGCGGCACGGAGCGGCTGGCGGCGTATCTCCTCTCGCTCGCGGGGCCGGAGGCGCCGCAGCCCTGCACCGTGCGCCTGCCCGCGACGAAGACGGTCATCGCCTCGCGCCTCGACATGAAGAAGGAGACCTTCTCGCGGCTTCTTCGCGCGCTCGCCGAGCAGGGCCTGATCTCGGTCGCGCAGCGGAACATCACCATCCTCGATCGCGAGCGGCTGGGCAGCACTGCCGGCTGAGCGCCCCCGCCGCCGTCCGTCCTCCTTAGAGACGCTCCGCAACCCTGCGGAAGTGCAGCCCGATGATCGCGAGCTCCATCGCGACGCGGAACTTGGCCGGCTCGCGCAGCAGCGTCGACCAGAAGAGGCGCCAGAACGAGATCCTCCCCCGGCTCGCGAGGCCCAGATTCCAGAGCGAGAAGGCGAACGCCCGGACGTCCGACCAGGCCATGCGCACGCGCGGGCCGTGCGGCCGCCAGTTCGCGAGGAACGTCCGGACGCGCCGGTAGTAGGCCTCCGGCGCATAGAGCGATTGCATGAGCTCGCGGTAGCCCGCGAGCAGCGTCGAGCGCTCGAGCTTCGGCATGAAGTTGAGCACCGCGGAGGTGTTGTCGCCCAGGCTTCTCGCGACCAGCCTGCCCTCGCGCGCGAGCCGCGCGTACAGGCGCGTCTGCGGCAACGCGGTCAGGAGCCCGACCATCGCGGTCACCACGCCGGCGCGCTGGATGAAGTCGAACTGCAGGCGGAAGATCTCGCGCGGGTCGCTGTCGAAGCCGACGATGAACCCGCCCATGACCTCGAGGCCCGCGCGCTGGATCGCGTGCACGGCGCCGACGAGGTCGCGCTTCGCGTTCTGGACCTTGCGGCATTCCTGGAGGCTCTCGGGCACCGGCGTCTCGAGCCCGACGAACACCTTCTTGAAGCCGGCGCGGACCATGAGAGCGAGGAGCGCGTCGTCGTCCGCAAGGTTGACCGAGGCCTCGGTGAGGAAGCCGATCGGCGTCCCAGTCGCCTCGCGCCATGAAGCGAGCGAGCCGAGGAGCGCCTTCACGCGCTTCTTGTGGCCGATGAAGTTGTCGTCGACGATGAACACCATGTCGCGCCAGCCGGCGCGCCGCAGGCCTTCGAGCTCCTCGATCACGCGCTCGGGCGGCTTGGTGCGCGGCACGCGCCCGTACATCGCGACGATGTCGCAGAACTCGCAGTCGAACGGGCAGCCTCGCGAGAACTGCACCGGCATGGTCACGTAGTGGCGCGGCTCGATAAGGTCCCAGCGCGGAGACGGCGTGGCGGCGAGGTCGGGGAGCTCGGCGGCGCGGTAGCGCGCCTTGACCTCGCCGCGCCGCAGGTCCGCGACGAGCTCGTCGACGACGTTCTCCGCCTCGCCCAGCACGAAGTGCTGGATCTCGGGGAATTCCTCGTGGCAGGCGGTGAAGAGCGGGCCGCCCGCGATCACCGGGCGCCCGAGCGCGGCGCAGCGCCTTGCGATCTCGCGCGCCGCCTCGCGGTGGACGATCATGCCGGAGAGCATCACCCAATCCGCCCACGCGATGTCCTCGTCGCGCAGGCGCTCGACATTGGTGTCGATGAGCCGCAGCTGCCATTCCCGAGGCAAGAGCGCCGCCACTGTAAGGAGCCCGAGCGGCGGGAAGGCCGAGCGCTTGCCGACGAGGCGCAGCACGTGGCGGAAGCTCCAGAAGCTCTCGGGATTCTGCGGATAGACGAGCAGGATCTTCATGGCGCGCGAGGATACGCGCCGGCGCGCCGCGCGGGCGCGCTGCCCTTGATGCAGATCAACGCCCGCAGACGTTTCGGGCGCAACGTAGCGTCGATGCTTGAGATCTTTAGGCGGCTTCGGTGGCGCCGTTCAGCGCGCGCGTAGGGCGGTGCATGAGCTTGTTCGTGAGGCGCTGCGACAGCGCCTCGATCACTTCGGAGGGGTTCGCGCCGCGGCGAAGCAAGCGCAGCGCCCGCTCGAGCTCGGCTGCCCGGGCGGCCTCCACTTCCTTCGTGGCGTTGGCGCTCATGATTCGAGGGCGATCTGGCGCCGCAGCTCGCGGTAGCGCTCGCTCGAGCGCTCGCCGAAGACCGGGTCGCGGCCCGAGGGCGCCGCGTCCTTGACCGCCTGCCAGTCGAGCGGGCCGAGCTCCTTCGCGGCGAGGGGCAGGACGTCCTCCTCCTCCTTCGCGAGGTGGTTGCCGTAATAGACGAGGTAAGTGGCGAGCGCGCTCTCGAGCTGCTCGCGCGGCACGATCGCGTCCTCGAGGATCGCCTCGATCATGCGCAGGAGGACTTCTCCCGTGTGCGCGATGACCCGGTGCTCCTGGTGCAGCCTCGCGAGCACGAGCTCCATGTCGGGACAGCGTCGCGCGAGCCGCTCGAAGGCCACGTCCTCGCGCGGATGGTGGTACTGGTCGGAGTAGTCCCGCAGGTAGCCCACGATGTCCTGCATGAGCTCGTAGTTCGGGCGATCGCCCTGGTGGAAGACGTCGAGCTGCTTGCGAAGGAGCGAGAGCAGCTGGTTGAAGTAGACGTGCTCCGTGTGCCAGGCGGCGATGGGGTCGATGGCGGTCATGTCGCAGGGTCCTCCCCTTCCTTGTACCGGAGGGCGCCCGGGCGTACTTGACCTGCGTCAAACGCGGCTCAGCCGCCGGGCAGCATCCCCAGGACCCGCGGCAGCCAGAGCGAGAGCTCGGGCATGTAGGTCACCATGACGAGGAAGACCAGCATGGTGACGAGCCACGGCCAGACCGCGACCGTGAGCTCGGTGATCCCCATTCGGCTGATGCCGCTCGCTACGTAGAGGTTGAGCCCCACCGGCGGATGGCAGAGCCCGACCTCCATGTTCACGTCGATGAGGATGCCCAGGTGCACCGAGTTGATGGCGAAGGCCATCGCCGCCGGGTGCAGGATCGGCGCCATGATGAGGATGATGGAGGACGGATCCATGAAGTTGCCAGCCAGCAGCAGCGCCAGGTTCGACACGAGCAGGAACCCCACGCGGCCGAGGTCCTTGGAGAGGATCCAGTCGGCGAGCGCGTGCGGGATGTTCTCGTCGGTGAGGATGAACGAGAAGAGCGCGGCGTTCGTGATGATGTAGAGGAGCATCGCGCTCATGTTGGCCGAGCCCAGGAGCACCTTCGGCACGTCCTTGATCCGCAACGCCTTGTACACGAACACGGATACGAAGAAGGCGTAGACCGCGCTCATCGCCGCGGCTTCGGTGGCGGTGAAGATGCCGGAGTAGATGCCGCCGATGATGATGACGACGAGCATGAGCCCCCAGATGCTCTGGCGGAAGGCGACCCAGCGCTCCTTCCAGCGCGAGCGGTTCATGCGCGGGTAGTCGTTCTTCTTCGCAATCCACCAGGTCACGCCGCCGAGCATGGTGGTGAGGATGATCCCGGGGATGAGGCCGGCGACGAAGAGCGCCCCGATGGACGTGTTCGTGGCGATCGCGTAGATCACCTTCGGGATCGAGGGCAGCATGAGGATGCCGAGCGATCCGGCGACGGTGATCACGCCGGCGCCGAAGCGCATCGGGTACCCGTGGCGCACCATCTCGGGGAGGACGATGGAGCCGATCGCCACCACCGTCGCCACGCTCGAGCCGCAGACGAGCGCGAACATGGCGCAGGCGAGGATCCCGGCGAGCGCGAGCCCGCCGTGCCAGTGCCCGACCATGGAGGTGGCGAAGTCGATCATCTTGCGCGCCACCCCGCCGTGCGTGAGGAAATTGCGCGCGAGAATGAAGAACGGGATCGCCATGATCTCG
>JAFAGU010000278.1 GCA_019237595.1 Betaproteobacteria bacterium
CTGGCCTTCGACGAAGTTCACGCGGACGAGCTCGCCGTCGACGCGGCTTCGGACGGTGACCGTCTTTAGCGGCAGCACGGTCCCGAGGCCGTTGAGGTAGAGGTTGATGTCGCTCTTGCGCGCAATGTCCGTGACCACCGGGATGGCGCGGTTCGGGTCGGCGCCGCCCTTGCCCTTTCCCTTCGGCGCGGCGGAGGTGGCCGCGGAGGCGTCGGGGGCCTTGTCGCGCCAGAACACGAAGTACGCACCCGCCGCGACGGCGACGACCAGGATGACGACGATGGCGACGACCGTAGTCGACGGGCGCCGCCGCGGAGTGAGGAGGTCCGCCATGGGTAGCGCAATTTAACCAGAGCGCAGGATTCTTCGCTCCCGACTTACCGCGAATCGAACCTAAAGCCTACCTTGCATCGAAGCGCTGCCGGTATGCACGGATATAGACGTCTTGCGAAGGTCTCAGGTGTCGCCGGCAAAGCCGCACGAGCTCGGCGCGCCGGCCGCGCTCCAGCGCATCGAGGATGTCGAGATGGTCCTGCTTAACCCGCTGCAGGTACTCCGGGATCGCATTCGACCACGACCGGATGCCGTAGGCTTTCTCCGCGAGCGTCTCGATCGCCTCGATCAGGCAGCGGTTTCCGCACAAGGCGAAGACCGCGCGATGAAATTCCAGGTTGCTGTGGAACACGGCTCTCAGGTCCAGGGCGGCGACCGCGCGGCTGTGGATGCCCTGGAGGGCGCGCATGCGTTTCATGTCGGACGCCGACACGGGTAGCGGGATGATGCGAGCGGCCATAGCCTCAAGCTCTTCGCGTACCGCGTAGATGTCACGCACCTCGTCGGGGGAGAGGTCGCGGACCGTGGCGCCGCGGTTAGGCACCCGCTCGATGAGCCCCTTGCGCTCGAGGTCGAAGAGCGCCTGGCGCACTGCGGCCCGGTGCGTGCCGAAGCGCTGCGCCAGCCCCTGCTCGAGCAGGCGCTCACGCGGCACGATGCGGCCGAGCACGATATCCTCCTCCAGCTGCGCGGCAATCGCGTCGACGCGCGACGGGGAGGGCACTCGGCGGGCAGCGGCGTGGCGCGGCATGGCAACGGTGACCGGGGTTGTTTTGTAGACAACATTGTATACAATCGGCGCGGAGGAGGAGGTCCCCCATGAGGCAGCAACGCAGGAAGTTCCTGAAGGGCGCAAGCAAGGCAGCGGTGGCCGCGGTCGCGGCGCCCTACGTGATGCGCGGCTACGCCGCCGATCCAGTCAACATCGGCGGGCTCTATCCCTCGACGGGCGGCATGGCGCAGATCGGCCAGGGCTGCGTCGTCGCGGCGAAGATGGCGGTCGAGATGGTGAACAACGCCGGCGGCGTCAAGGCGCTCGGCGGCGCGAAACTGAACCTCATCCTCTCCGACGTGCAGAGCGACACCACGGTGACGCGCACCGAGACCGATCGCCTCATCTCGGGCAACAAGCTCACGGCGGTGCACGGCTGCTACGCGTCCGCGCTCACCCTGATCGCGAGCGAGGTGTGCGAGCGCGCGAAGGTGCCGATCATCACCGGCTCCTCGACCGACCAGCTGAACAAGGGCCGGCACTTCACCTTCACGCCGTTCGCGCGCGCCTCGCAGTTCGCGAGGGCGCAGCTGCAGATGGCGAAGCTCGTCGCCGACAAGCCCAAGGTCGCCGTGGTGTTCGAGAACACCGCGTTCGGCACCGCCACCTCCAATGGCCTGAAGGAGCTCGCGCCGGGCGAGGGCGTAGAGATCGTGATGTTCGAGCCGTACTCCGCGGGCTTCACCGACGCCGGGCCGCTCATCAACAAGGTGAAGGCCTCGGGCGCGAACATGCTCTTCTCGGTCTCGTACCTCAACGACCTCATCCTCATCGTGCGCACGGTGAAGCAGGTGGGCCTCAACATCGCCATCAACGGCGGCTCCGGCGGCTTCGTCATCCCCGACTTCTACAAGAACGTCGGCAAGGCGGCCGAGGGCCTGCTCGGCGTCGCGCACTGGAACCACGACGTGAACGACGCGGCCGAGAAGGTGAACGCCGAGTACAAGAAGCGCACCGGCGAATTCATCTTCGAGTACGCGGGCGGCCTCGTGGCGCAGACCTACATGCTGGTGGACGCGATGGAGCGCGCGCAGTCCGCGGACCCGGTCAAGGTGCGCGACGCGCTCGCGAGCCTCGACGCGTCGAGCGGCTACGCGGCGATGGCGCCCGGGGGCAAGGTGAAGTTCGGGCCCGACGGCAAGAACGTCTATGGCCACCCGGTGGGCGTGCAATGGCAGAACGGGGACCTCGTGAGCGTGTTCCCGAAGGAAGACGCGCGGAAGCCGCTCCTCAAGACCTGACCCTCAGGATCTGACCCGGCGCCGATGCTGGAAATCGTCGCGCAGGCCGTGATCAACGGCCTGCTGATCGGGGGCATTTATGCCCTCGTCAGCATCGGCGTCACGCTGATCTTCGGCGTGGTGAAGATCGTCAACTTCGCCCAGGGCGAGTTCGTGATGATCGGGATGTACGTCACGTTCTTCCTCGCCACGCAGCTCGGCATGGACCCGATCGTGTCGCTCGTTGTGTCCATGCCGCTGCTCTTCCTCATCGGCGTGGGCGTGCAGCACTTCCTCATCCGGCGGGTGCTGGGGCTGAACGACCTGCCGCAGATCTTCCTCACCTTCGCGCTCTCGCTGCTGATCCTCAACGTGGCGCTCATGCTCCTGACGCCCAACTACCGCACGCTCCACACGTCGTACTCCGACGCGGCGCTGCATCTCGGCGGCCTCACCGTGCCGGTGGCGAAGCTGATCGCGTTCGGCGTGGCGATGCTCCTCTCCGCGATCCTGTGGGTGTTCCTGCACACCACCGACCTCGGGCGCGCGATGCGCGCCGCCTCGCAGAACCGCGACGTGGCGCAGCTCATGGGCATCAACCCGCACCGAGTGTTCGCAGTCGCGCTCGGCATCGCGCTCGCGCTTGCCGGCGCTGCCGGCTCGCTCCTCATGCCCTTCTACCCGGCCTATCCCATGGTGGGGCAGGTGTTCGTGCTGATGGCCTTCGTCGCGGTGGTGCTCGGCACGCTCGGCAACGTCGTGGGCGCGCTGGTCGCGAGCCTCCTCATGGGCATCGCCGAATCGCTCGGCATCCAGTTCATCGGCGCGGATTCGGGGCTGATCGTCGTGTTCCTGCTCCTGCTGATCACGCTCGCAGTCAAGCCAAGCGGTTTGGCCGCCCGCAGTTGAAAACAAAAATTCTCCTCACGGTTGGCCTGGCCCTGGCGCTCGCGGCGCCGCTCGTCGTCAAGAGCAACTTCGCCTACGACGTCCTCATCCGGATCCTGCTCTTCGCCTTCATCGGCACCGCGTGGAACCTGCTCGGCGGCTACGCGAAGCAGTTCTCGCTCGGCCACGCCGCGTTCTTCGGCCTGGGCGCCTACACGTCTTCCCTGCTCGAGGTGAACTACGGAATCTCGCCTTGGCTCGGCATGCTCGCCGGCGGCGTCGTCGCCACGATCGCGAGCCTCCCGATCGGCT
>JAFAGU010000279.1 GCA_019237595.1 Betaproteobacteria bacterium
GGCGGCGCTCGCGCGCATCCGGCTCGTAGGGCTGGCGGCTCGTGCGGCAGAGCTTCCTCACGAGGCGCTGCGCGACGATGCCGATGATGTTGCCGGCCATGATGTCGGGAACGATGCCGATGTCGAGCAAGCGCGGAATCGCGCCGACCGCGGAGTTGGTGTGTAGCGTCGAATACACCTGATGGCCCGTCATGGCGGCGCGAAAGGCCATCTCGGCGGTTTCCTGGTCGCGCACTTCGCCTACGAGGATGGCGTCCGGGTCCTGGCGCATCATCGCGCGGATTCCATTCGCGAAGTCGAGCTTCGCGGCCTCGGCGACCGAGGTCTGCCGAATGAGCGTCATCGGGTACTCGACCGGGTCCTCGAGCGTCATGATGTTGATGCCGTCGGAGTTGATGTGGTTCAGGATCGAGTAGAGGGTGGTCGTCTTGCCGCTGCCGGTGGGCCCCGTGACGAGGATGATGCCCTCGGGCCTCGCGATCATGCGCTTGAGGAGCTCGAGCTGCGCCTCCTCGAGGCCGAGCTTTTCGAGCGGCACGATGCCTTTTTGGCGGTCGAGGATGCGCAGCACGATGTTCTCGCCGTGCGTCGTCGGCAGGCTCGCGACGCGGAAGTCGACCACCCGGCCCGACATCGTCGCGGAGATGCGCCCGTCCTGGGGCGCTCGGGTCTCGGCGATGTTCATCTTCGCCATGACCTTGAGCCGCACGGCCATCGCAGGCCAATACGTCTTGTGCAGCGAGCGGATCTGGCGCAGCACGCCGTCGATCCGGTAGCGGATGCGCAGGAAATTCTGTTCCGGCTCGAAGTGGATGTCGGAGGCGACCCGCTCCACCGCGTCGGCGAGCAGCGCGGAGATGAGGCGCACGACCGGCTGCGAGTATTCGTCGCCCTCGGCGATGGTCGCGTAGTCCACCTCGCCGGTCTCGATCTCGCGCAGGATGCCGTCGATCGAGAACTCGTGGCCGTAGTAATGCTCGATCGCGCGCTCGATCTCGGAATCGCCGGCGAGGCGCAGCTCGATCTCGTAGTCGCCCTTCAGGTGGACGCGCAGCTGGTCCACCGCGACGATGTTGTTGGTGTCGGCGAGCGCGACGATGAACTTGCGCAGCTGCCGGTCGAGCGCCACCGGGAAGATGCGATAGCGGCGCGCCATCTCGCGCGGCAGCATCTTGAGCGCAGCCGGGTCGACGATGATGTGCGCAAGGTCGACCGACTGCAGGCCGAGCTTCTCGGAGAGCGCGTCGCGCAGCGTGGCCTCGGACACGAACCCGAGCTGCACGAGCAGCCGCCCGACCGGGACGTGCGATTTCGTCTGCTCGAGGAGCGCGATGCGCAGCTGGTCCTCGGTGAGGATCCCCTGGTCGATCAGGATCTGCCCGATGTGGCGCTTCGCCTGCGGATTCGCCGGGGAATTCATCAGGGAGTCATCATACCGGCGGGTGGGTCGGGCGGCTCGGAAAGAATGCGCGCCGAAGATGCGCGCGCTCTAGCGCGCAAGCTGCGCGATCCGCCCGCGCGCGGAAGCCGGGTCGAAGCTCGCGCCGTGCGCAGCCGCGAGCGAAAGCGCCCTCTGGTAGTACTCGAGGGCCGGCTTCGACTGCCGAAGGTGATCGAGGCTCACCGCCAGGTTGTAGGCATAGTCGGCGTTTTCCGGGTCCGCGGCGAACGCCTTGAAGTATTGCTGCTGAGCCTCCGCCCAGCGCTGCTGCAAGGCGAGCTGGTTGCCGAGCGCGAAATTCAGCACGTGCGCCTGGGGATCGCCGGCGAGCAGCGTCTTGATCCGGCTTTCGGCCGCCACCGGATCGACGCGCCCGGCGCGGAGCGACAGCAGGCCGGCTTGCGCGGTGGCATCGCGAGGATCGGTCTGGAGGAGCCGGAGGTAAGTCGCCTCCGCAGATTCGAGGCGTCCGGCGCGCGTATCGATCGCCGCGAGGCCTAGGAGCGCATCTCGGTTTCCCGGCTCGTCCCGCAGCGCTTCTTCATAGGCGGATCGTGCCTGCGTGAGGTCCCCCGAGGTGAACGCGGCGTACCCGGATTGCACCTTCGAGTTGACTTGCGCCGGCGCTCGTGGCGCCGGCGCTTCCGCCGCAGCGCGCGCCTGTGCACGCGCCGGCGCGGGCGAGCGTTCCTTCACTGCGGGCGCCGTCCTGGGAATGAGCGGAGCCTCAACCGGTGGCGCAGGCGCCTGAGCGCGCGAGGGCGTCGCGGCGGCCGGTGCCGGCGTAACGGCGGGCGCAGGGGCCACGGAGGCGGCTGGAGCCGAGGGCAGGCCCGGGATCTGCGCGCCGACCGGAGACGAGGTGATCGGACCCGCGGTGGAGCCGGCCGGACTCGCAGGCGCTGCCGCGACGGAGGCGGGTCGCTCGTTGCCCGACGGCTTCGGGTTGGTGTTGACGAGCGGCGCCGGCGGCCGCAACTGGTACCAGAAATAGCCCACCGTGCCGACCGCGAAGGCGCCGAGCACGCCGAGCACGATGTAGAACGGAAGCCGCGGATTGGGTTCCTTGAACTTCGCCTCGAACACCTTGCGCGCGGCGGCTCGCTCGAGCGATGCGTCGGTGCCGCCGCCCCCGCTTCGCGAAGGCGCCTCGGGAGCCGCAGCGCGCGGCGCTTCCCCGGGGGCTTTCTTCGGGGCAAGGTCATCGCTCAGGATCTCGAGCGGCTGCGAGATGTCGGGCAACTGCGTGCGCGTCGTGACCTGCGCTGTCTCGCCGCTCGAGGGCTCGCTGGGCTGGAGCTGCAGCGCGGGCGACGGATCGACGCCGGCGTTGCGCTGCGCTTCTTCTTTCGCTTTCTCGGCCTTCTTGAGCGCTTCGAGGAGCAGGCTCATGTCACGGCTGCTCCTTTCCCGGCCGCACGAGCGGCGCCGTCTTCTGCTGGCTCGGACGGCGGAAGAAATCCTCGCGGGGAAGCTGCTCGCGGAACGACCGGAAATCCCCATCGACGCTGGGATCCTTCACCACCGTCGCGCGCAGGAAGATCACGAGCTCCGTCTTCTGCGTGAGGTCGGCGCGTTGCGAGAGCACGTCGCCGATGATGGGGATGGTCCTCACGCCGGGTATGTTGGTGTCCGTGTTCTGCGTCTGGTCCTGCATCAGGCCTGCGAGCACCGCCACGTCGCCGCTCTGAAGGCGCAGGATGGAGTCGAACTCGCGCGTCTCGAAGAGCGGGATGTCGTTCTGCGTGATCTGCCCTTGCAAGGCGGGATTGGGATCTCGCGCCGAGCCGACCTGCCGCCGGATGGTGGGCTTGACGTTGAGCACGACGCTTTCGGCGTCGTTGATTTGCGGCAGCACCGCCATCATGAAGCCTTCCGCCGCGACGTTTGGCGTCGTCGTGAAGGAAGCCTGCAGCGTGACGCCGGTGCCGCCCGCCGCGATGGTGATCGGCTGCGTGGAAGGCGTGATCGTGAAGTAGATGATGTCGCGGGTGACCCGCAGCACCGCCGTCTGGTTGTTCAGCACCGAGAGCTTGGGACTGGAGAGCACGCGCACGTCGCCGAATTGCTCGAGCAAGCGGATGTTGAAAGAGAAGTTTCCGCTCGCCGATGTGTAGCCGATGAGGAACGGGTTGGGATTGAACCCGGTGGGCGGCGGGATCTGCGGCTGCGAGAGCCGGATGCCGGTGCCGAGCGCGCTCAGCCGCTGCCAGTCGATTCCGCGCTGGTATTCGTTACGCAGCTGCACTTCGGCAACGGTGGCCTCGATGAGCACCTGGCGCTTCGCGCCCGCCATCACCTGATCGAGGAATTCCTGCACCCTTTCCTGCTGCTTGGAGTTGGCGCGGACATAGAGCACCCCGCTTTCGCGGTTCGCGATGACCGAGGCGGCCTCCTGGAAGGTTGCCCCGCTCGCCGGCGCGCCAGCCGGGCTTCCGGGTGCCGCGGGTGCGGAACCGGCCGGCGTCGGGGCGGGCGCAGGCGTAGGGGCGGCGGGCGCTGGCGATGGTTGTCCGGCGCTTGCGGCGGTCGTGGAACCGGCAGGGGGCGCCGGAAGGATACGATCCGTTTCCCGCAGGATCTCGCGCACGTTCTGGACGATCGACTCCCACAAGTGGTTCTGCGACGTCACTTCGATCGTCGAGGTCGCGCCCGTGGCCGTGGGGCTGCCGGTGCCGCCCGCCGTCGCGGAGGCCGCGCCGAATTGCGTCGATGCCGTCGTCCTCATGGCGACGTTCCGGTTCGCGCTGAGATAGTCGATCTTGTAGGCGCGAAGGTAGGGCGTGTCGCGCATCACTACGAGCGTCTGGCCATCGATCTCGTAGCGCATGTCGATCTGGCGCGCGATGCGGGTGAGGAGCTGGGGCAGGGTCTGGTCCACCGCGTTCAAGGTGACGAGGCCGGTGAGCGACGGGTCGATATCGATCTGCAGTTTCGCGTCGCGCGCGAGCGCAAAGAGCAGCTCCTGCGCGGGCACTCGATTCACCACGACGCTGTACGTCTCCGGTTTGAGCGTCGGCGTGGGCTTGGGGAGGACTGGCGCCACCTGGACGGGCGGCGGAATCACGCCCTCGGGCCGAGGTTCATCCGCACGAATGTGTTGCGGGCTCGGCGGCAGCGGCGCTTGCGCGCACGCACCGGCCAGCACCAGCACCACTCCCAGCGCAGCGCGCATCCCCAGGTTCATGCCCTGCCACTCCCTCCCGGAGGGAAGCATAACATGACGCGGCGCGGAGAAAGACCTCCTAAACGCCTGTCGCAACGGCGTTTTCGGATCCTTTGACTAAATTTGACCGCGAAGTTCTGCGACGCTGCGCGGCGCGGCCCGGAACGCCTGTTGATAGCGCGGCGGCAAGCGCTTTGCGGCTTCCATGGCTTCTTCGCGGCTGGCGAACTCGCCATAGAGCACGTGGAGCCGGGTCGAGCCTGCGTTGGAAGCCGGCACCACGTATACGCTCTCGATGGGAACGAGGTCCGACGCGCGGCGCAAGAACCGCTCCATGCGGCCGGGGTCCACGTTGTCAGTCCAGAAGAGCTCCAGCGCATAGCGATCGCCAGGAGTCCGGGCAAGAAAGTCGCGGCTTGCGGCGAGGCGTCCCGCGAGAAGTTCCTGGCCACGCGGGGAATACGCTGCGAATCGGCGTTTGAGGGCGGCGGCCATCTTCGGCGAGGGCTCTTCCTGAACGGCCGGAACGTCGGCCTTCTTTTCCGACGATGGCTCATTCGCCGCGAGCTTCACTTCTGCAGCCATCGGCGGCACGGGCGGAGGCGCAGCCGGTGCAGTGGCAGCGGTCGCGGACGGAGGGCTCGACTGGGTTGCCGGCGCTTCGACCATCGGTTTCGGTTGAGCCTCCACTGCAGGCGGCGCCGGTGGTGGAGCGCCTTGTGAGATCCACCAGTGAATGCCTACTCCGGCTGCGAGGCCCGCAGCGAGGGCGCTTGCCGTGAAAGCCCACGCCGGCGCCGGTTTCCGCTTCGTAGCGAACTCCGAATCAGAGACCGCGGCTCGGACCTCTCGCTCGGTGACCGCATGCGCGTTTGCGCTGAAAGCCGCGAGCAGCGCCTTGTCCGCAAGAATGTTGATGCGCCGCGTGAGGCCTCCCGAGGCGCGCGTGATGAGGGAAAGCGCGCGGCCATTGAAGAGATCGGGCCCGCGGTAGCCGGCGGCCCGCATGCGGAACGAGATGTACTTGGCCACTTCGGGCTCCGAGAGGGGCCGCATGCGGAAGCTGTTCGTGATGCGGTCGCGCAGCTGCCTGAGGCCCGGCTTGGAAAGGGTCGCATCGAGCTCTGGCTGCCCGAAGAGGACGATCTGCAGCAGCTTGTGCCGGTTCGTCTCGAGGTTCGAGAGCAGCCGCACCTGCTCGAGCGTATCGTCGGGCATGACGTGCGCCTCGTCGATCAGCACGACCACGCGCCTTCCCGCGGCGTACAGGCGGATGAGGCTTTCCTGCAGCTCGCGCAGCGCAACGCTCGTCCGCCCGTCGGGCAAGTTGAGGTCGAGCTCGTCCGCGATGGCGTGAAGGATCTCGTCCTTGGCAAGCGACGGCGTGGCGACGTAAAGGGTCTCAACATGCGGCGGCAGCCGTTCCATGAGGACCCGGCAGAGCATCGTTTTGCCGCTCCCTACCTCGCCCGACACCTTGACGATGCCCTCGTCATGGACCACTGCATAGACCAGGGCCTCGAGCGTGGCGCCGCGATCGGCGCCGTCGAAGAAGAAATCGGTATGCGGAGTGATGCGGAAGGCCGGCTCCGAGAGGCCGAAATGCTCGAGATAGAGCGCCATTGCTATTTCTTGTCCCGCGCCGAAGCGGGCGGCTCGGCGGCTTCCATCCTGCTATAGAGCGTGGTGCGGTTGATTCCCAGGAGCCTCGCCGCCTGGCTCACATTGCCGCGGGTGAGCCGCAGCGCCGCCTCGATGTAGCCCCGCTCCCAGGCTTTCAGCGTCTCATCGAGGTTGAAGGCCCCGCCATGCTCGAGGAGGCGCAGCGCCTGGTCGACGATCGCGCCTGCTTCGCTGCCCGCGCCCGGCAGGGGCGAATCGAGATCGAGCTCCGCCTCGAGCTCGGCGCACGAAAGGCGCTGGCCGCCGTACTTCGTCGTCAGGCGGATGACGATGTTGCGCAGCTCGCGCACGTTGCCGGGGAACGGATACCTCAGCCAGCGCGCCTGCGCGCCGGCATCGAGCGTGAAGGGCTGCACGCCCGACTGCGAAGCATAGAGCTTGCGGAAGTGCTCGAGCAGGAGCAGCTTGTCGTCCTCCAGCTCGCGCAGCGCCGGCACGGCGAGCGAAAGCACCGACAGCCGATGGTAGAGATCGGCGCGGAAGCGGGCGCTGCGCACGGCGTGCCGCAGGTCGCGGTTCGTCGCGGCAACCACGCGGGCCTTCGAAACACGAAGCTGCGTCTCTCCGAGGCGCTGGAACTCCCCGTTCTCAAGCACCCGGAGCAGCTTCGCCTGCATTTCCAGCGGAAGCTCCCCGATTTCGTCGAGGAAGAGGGTTCCGTCGTGCGCGTCCTCGAAATATCCGGCCTTCGCAGTGCTCGCGCCGGTGAAAGCGCCTTTTGCATACCCGAAGAGCGTCGCCTCCACGAGCGTGGGCGCGATGGCTGCGCAGTTGAGCGCGAGATAAGGCCGTCCCGCCCGGCTCGACATCCGGTGAAGGCTCGCGGCGGCGAGCTCCTTGCCGCTTCCCGATTCGCCCTCGATCAGCACGGGGTGGGGCGAATTCGCGAACTGCGCGAGCTGGCTGCGAAGGCGCTCGAGCGCCGGACTGCGGCCAATGATGCCCGTGGCGTCCTCGCCGCCGCTAGCCGGCCGCGGAAGCTCCAGCGCGCGGTCGAACGCACGTTTGAGAGTCGCCGGATCGCAGGGCTTGGCAATGAATTCCCACGCCCCGAGGGCTCGCGCGTGGCGAGCATTCGCCGCGTCGTTCTGGCCCGAGAGCACGAAAATCTTCATGGACGGCGAGTGCGCCAGCAGGTCGGCGATGAGATGGAAGCCCTCGTCCGGGCGATGCGGAGACGGGGGGAGCCCAAGGTCGACGAGCGCGAGTTCGGGCGGCTGCCCCAGCTGGCGCAGTAGGCCGATCGCCTCCTCCCGCGACTCGCAGGCCTGAACCGTGAAATCCGCGCCGAGGGCGAACGCGAGCGTATCCGTGATGAGCGGATCGTCGTCGACGACGAGAAGCGCCGGCTTAGGCTGCTGGGCGAGCCGAGCGGGCGTGATCACGCAGGCATCTCATGAAGGCGTTTTCCAGGCGCGCCTCGCCGTAGCGGGCGCAGAGATCCGCCGGCGCCCCGTGGAAGAGGAGCCGCCCGCGGTCGAGCACCGCGATGGCGGAGCAGAGCTCCTCGACATCGATGAGGACATGGGAAGTGAAAAAGAGCGTCTTGCCTTCGCCGGCGAGCCGCCGGAGCACCGATTTCACCGCGACGCGCGCTGCAGGGTCAAGGCCGCTCATCGGCTCGTCGAGCACGTAGAGATCGCGCGAGAGGAGGAAGCTCGCCGCGAGGCCGAGCTTCTGGGTCATGCCCTTGGAGAGCTTGCGCACCGGCCGCTCGAGCGCCTGCGGGTCGAGCTCGAGCTCCGCCACGATCCGTTCCGCACGCTCCCGATCGAACGCGAGCCCCGAGAGGCGCAGCATGAGACCGATGAACTCGCGGCAGGTGAGGTAGTGCGGCGGCGTGAAGCGTTCGGGCACGTAGGCGAGGCGCGCGCGCGCGGAAGGCGACCGGCGATCGATGCCGAAAAGCTCCACCGTGCCGGAATCGGGCGAGGCGAGATCGAGCGCGCACTTGATGAGCGTCGTCTTGCCGGCCCCGTTGGCGCCGACGAGCCCGAACGCCCCGCCCGCGAGCACATCGAGGCTCACGCCGTCGAGCGCGTCCACGGCGCCGTAGCGTTTCGCCAACGCGCGCACGCGCACGGCGGGCGCTCCTCCAGTGTCTGCCCTCATGCACGGTAATATTACGCCGTGCACAATCAGCCCGATTCCCGGGGCGCGGACCCGGTCGTAAGCATCGACGGCGTGTGGTTCGGCTACGACCCCGCGCGACCGGTGCTGCGAGACATCGATCTTGCGATTCCGCGTGGCGCCGTGGTCGGCATCATGGGGCAATCCGGATGCGGCAAGACGACGTTGCTCCATCTCATCATGGGCGCGTACGTGCCGAGCCGCGGCCGCGCGACGGTGCTCGGGCATGACACCGCTGGCCTGGACGGCGCCGGGCTTTTCGCGATGCGCCGGCGCATGGGGATGCTCTTCCAGTTTGGCGCGCTCTTCACCGATCTTTCGGTCTACGAGAACGTGGCCTTCCCCATGCGCGAGAACACGGCACTTCCGGAGGACGTCTTGCACGATCTCGTCATGATGAAGCTGCAGGCCGTGGGATTGCGCGGCGCCGCGCAGCTCATGCCGAGCGAGCTTTCCGGCGGCATGAGTCGCCGCGTCGCGCTCGCGCGCTCGATCGCCCTCGATCCCGAGCTCATCCTCTACGACGAGCCTTTTACCGGCCTCGACCCCATTTCCTTCGGCGTCATCGTGCGCCTCATCCGCGAGCTGAACGACTCGCTTGGCGCGACCTCGATCGTCGTGACGCACGACGTGCAGGAGGCGCTCGACGTCGTGGACTACGCCTACTTCATGGCGGCCGGCCAGGTGATCGAGAAGGGGACCCCGGACGAGGTGCGGGCGAGCCGCCATCCCTTCATGAGGCAGTTCGTCAACGGATTGCCCGACGGGCCGGTTCCTTTCCACTATCCCGCTGCGGACTACGCGGGCGAGCTCGAGGCGACGCTCCCATGATGCCGAACTGGGTGGGGATGAGGCTCGCGGCGCGCGCTCGGCTGGAAGGGCTGGGCAGCAACGTCACCTCGGTGATCTGGCGCCTGGGCTTCGCCGCCCGGTTCCTCGGGTACCTCGTCGCGCACTCGGGGACGGCGATGCGCCGCTTCCGGCTCACCGTCGCGGAGGTCTACTTCGCCGGCGTGCTCTCGCTCGTCATCATCCTGGTGTCGGGCCTCTTCGTCGGCATGGTGCTCGCGCTCCAGGGCTACGAGACGCTGCAGCGCTTCGGCGCCTCGGAGTCGCTCGGCGTACTGGTCGCACTCTCGCTCGTGCGCGAGCTCGGGCCGGTCGTCGCGGGGCTTCTTTTCGCGAGCCGCGCCGGCTCCGCGATCACCGCCGAGATCGGCCTCATGAAGGCGACCGAGCAGATCTCGGCGATGGAGATGATGGCCGTCGATCCCATCGCGCGGGTCGTGGCCCCGCGGTTCTGGGGCGGCGTCATCTCCATGCCGCTCCTCGCGGCGCTTTTCTCCGCCATGGGCGTGTTCGGCGGCTACCTCATCGGCGTGCAGCTGATCGGCGTCGATGCAGGCGCGTTCTGGTCGCAGATGCAGGCGGCGGTCGACCTGCGCAACGACATCTGGAACGGCGTGCTGAAGAGCATCGTTTTCGGCATCGCGGTGACCTGGATTGCAGTGTTCGAGGGCTACGATGCTCCGCCGACCGCCGAAGGGGTCTCGCGCGCCACCACCCGCACGGTCGTCACCTCTTCCCTCGCGATCCTCGCCCTCGACTTCATTCTCACGGCGCTCATGTTCACCGGAGGCAACGCACCATGAACCGCTCCACCATCGACCTTTGGGTCGGCATCTTCGTCGCCGCGGGACTGGGCGCGCTGCTTTTCCTCGCGCTCAAGGTTGGCAATCTGGCGAGCTTCGCGAACAACCAGACATATCAGGTGAACGCCAAGTTTGCTAACATCGGCGGCCTCAAGGTGCGCGCGCCGGTAAAGAGCGCGGGCGTCGTCGTAGGCCGGGTCTCCGACATCCAGTTCGACAACGAAAGCTACGAGGCGCTGGTCAAGATCAACCTCGACGTGAACTACCAGTTCCCGCGCGACACGACAGCCAAGATCCTCACTTCCGGCATCCTCGGGGAGCAGTACGTCGGCCTCGAGGCCGGCGGCGACGGCGTGATGCTGAAGAGCGGCGACCGCCTGCGCCTCACGCAATCGGCCGTGGTGCTCGAGAACCTCATCAGCCAGTTCCTCTTCAACAAGGCGGCCGAGGGCAAGGACGCGCCGAAGGACCCGGCGAAGTGAACCGCCGCTTCATCGCGCCGTGGGTCATGGCGTGCGCGCTGACGGCCGGCTGCGCGAGCGCGCCGGATGCCGATCCCCGCGATCCGCTCGAGCCGATGAACCGCGCCATTACCCGGTTCAACGACGGCTTCGACCAGGCCATCGCCCGCCCGGTAGCCACGGCCTACCGCGACGGGGTGCCCGACCCGGTGCGGGGCTGGGTGCGCAATTTCTTCGCGAACATCGCCGATGTCTTCATCGGCTTCAACAACATCCTCCAGGGCAAGCCAGACGACGGCCTGCAGGACTGGTTTCGCGTCGGTGTGAACACAGTCTTCGGCGTCTTCGGCATCAACGACGTCGCTTCCGACATCGGCCTGGAAAAGCACGACGAGGACTTCGGGCAGACGCTGGGGCGATGGGGATTCGGCCCGGGCCCTTACCTGGTGCTGCCGTTCCTCGGCCCGAGCTCCGCGCGAGACGGCGTCGGCACGGCTGCCGACCTCTATACGGACCCGGTCACCAACGTCAAGCCCAACCGCCTGAGCAACTCGGCCTTCGTGGTGCGTACCGTGAGCAAGCGCGCCGATCTCCTCGATGCCAGCCGCCTCCTCGAGGAAGCGGCCCTGGATAAATATGTGTTCCTGCGCGACGCCTATCTGCAGCGGCGGCGCAACCAGGTCTACGACGGAAGCCCGCCGCGCGAGCGCGACCCGGACGACCCGCGAGACACCGGCCCGGACAAGCGCAGCGATGCGACGCCGGCGTCCAACGTCTACCATCCCAGGATTCCCCGAAACTACGACGCCCTCATGGCGAACCTTCGCGATGCCCCGAACCGCTAGGACGTTTTTACTCTTTTTCGTGCTGGCGCTCGCCTGCCTCGGGCTGAAGGCGCAGGACCAGGCGCCCGACGTGATGGTGAAGACGGTAACCCTCGAGGTGGTGGACCTCATCGCCAAGGACAAGGACATCAAGGCGGGAAACCGCGCCAAGCTGATCGAGCTGATCGAAGCGAAGGTCCTGCCTCACTTCAACTTCGACAGCATGACCGCGCTTGCCATGGGCCAGCAGTGGAACAAAGCGAACGCGGAGCAGAAGAAGCGTCTGACGGAGGAGTTCAAGACCCTGCTCGTGCGCACCTACGCAAGCGCGCTCTCGGCGTATAGCGAGCAGAAGTTCGACTTCCGGCCGCTCCGGGCGAAGCCCACGGATACGGACGTGACGGTCAACGTTCGCGTCCTGCAGCCCGGGGCCCAGCCCGTCACGATCGACTACAGCATGGAGAAGACTGCGGCCGGCTGGAAGGTCTACGACGTCATGATCGGCGGCGTGAGCCTCGTCGCCAACTACCGCACCGAGTTCACCTCCACCGTGCGCGAATCCGGCATCGACGGCCTGATCCGGAGCCTGCAGGCGAAGAATCGCTCGCTGGCCGCGGGCTCAGCGCCGGCCAAGCCGTGATCCGCCGCGAGGGCCGGCGCATGGTCGTCAGCGGCGCGGTCACGCTCGCCAATGTGGCCGCGGTCCTCGAGGAGGGCCGGCGCCACGTCGACGAGGGGGTGCGCGTCATCGACCTGGGCGAAGTGACCGAAATGGATTCCTCTCTCCTCGCCGCGCTGCTCGCGTGGCTGCGCGACGCGAAAGCGAAGCAAGGCGAGCTCGCGTTCGCCGAGATGCCCGAGGCGCTGCGCACGCTCGCGCGGCTCTACGGCGTCGATGAGCTTCTGCCCGTGGCAGGGGCCTCGCACTGAGGTCGCCGGCGCCTCCCCTCTGACGGCGATCGAAGTCACCGGTGTCGTGAAGCGCTACGGCGCGCTCGCGGCGCTCGACGGTGTGTCGCTCTCGGTCGAGGAGGGCGAGTTCTTCGGGCTTCTGGGTCCGAATGGCGCCGGCAAGACCACGCTCATCCACGTGATTGCAGG
>JAFAGU010000058.1 GCA_019237595.1 Betaproteobacteria bacterium
AAGAAGTCGCTCGATGGCACCGCGAAGGTGAGCCTGCGCGACGGCGCCATCAAGGGCGTGGACCTCGGGGCGATCCTGCAGAAGGTGAAGTCGATCGGCAAGAAATCCGACGAGGGATCGGCGAGCACGCGCGACCAGACGACCTTCTCCGAGCTCAACGCGAGTTTCACGATCAAGAACGGCGTGGCGCACAACCAGGATCTCGACGTGAAGGCGCCGCTCCTGCGTGTAGGGGGCGCTGGCGACATCGATATCGGCAATTCGTCGCTCAACTACGTGGTCAAGGCATCCGTCGTCGCGAGCACCGCCGGGCAGGGCGGCAAGGGCCTCGACCAGCTCGCGGGGCTGACGGTCCCGGTCAAGCTGAGCGGCCCCTTCGACAATCTCAAGTACCAGGTCGACTACGGCGCGGCGGCGGGCGAGCTGGCGAAGTCCAAGATCGGCGAGAAGGCGAAGGAAGCGCTCGACAAGAACAAGGTCGGCGACCAGGTGAAGGATCGCCTGAAGGGACTGTTCGGGCGCTAGCGGCCAGGCCCGGCGGCAATGTCGGCGAGCGCAGCGATCCACTCCGGCGACTCGTTCAGGCAGGGGATGTAGCGGAAGTCCCTGCCGCCGGCGGCGAGGAAGGCCTCGCGCGCCGTGATGGCGATCTCCTCGAGCGTCTCGAGGCAGTCCGACACAAAACCGGGGCAGACGACGTCCACGCGACTTACGCCGTCGCGCGCCAATTGCTCGAGTGCCGGCTGCGTATAGGGCTGCAGCCACCTCGCTGCGCCGAAGCGCGACTGGAACGTGACCAGATATTGGCTTTCGGCGAGCCCGAGACGCTCGGCGACGAGCTTTCCCGTCTCCAGGCATTGCCCCTGATAGGGGTCGCCTAGGTCGACGGCGCGCTGGGGCAGGCCGTGGAAGCTCATGACGAGCTTCTCGCCCATGCCGTGCGCATCCCAGAAAGCCCGGACGCTCGCCGCGAGCGCGCCGATGTAGCCAGGATGCTCGTGGAAATCCCGCACGACGCGCGTGCCGGCTGGCAGCGCGTCGATCACGCTCTGCGTCGCGCTTCGCGAGTATTGCGGATAGAGCGGAACCGCCACCGGGCGCTGGAGCGTTTTCATGACTTCCTTGAGCGACGGCGCTCCGTAGCGCATCGCGAATTCGACGCGCGCCCCGGTTTTTGCGGCGAGCAGCTTCGCCTGGCGAGCCGTGTGGAAGGCGAGCGGCGAGCCATCCGGCGTCCAGATGAGCCGGTACTTCTCCGCCGACTTCGCCGGCCGCCTGCGCAGCACGATGCCGCGCAGGATGGGGAGCCAGAGCCAGCGCGGCAGCCCGACCACCAGCGGATCGGAGAGGAATTCGTCGAGGTACGCGCGCACCGCCTCGGGCGTCGGCGCCGAAGGCGTGCCGAGGTTGACGAGGAGGACTTCGCTCAGCGAGGGCGGCGGATCAGTGCTGCGACAGCGCGCTCGAGAGCAGCTTCGCCGTCACGTCGACTATGGGAACGACGCGGTCGTACGCCATGCGCGTGGGGCCGATCACGCCGACCGTGCCGACGACCTCGCCGTCCACCTTGTATGGCGAGGTCACGACGCTCACGTCGTCGGGCGCACTGGCGCCCGATTCGCCGCCGATGAAGATCTGCACGCCCTGGCCGCGCAGGGAGAGGTCGAGGATCCGCAGGAGCGAGGTCTTGCGCTCGAAGAGCTCGAGGAGCTGCTTCAGGCGGCCGACGTCCTGCGAGAGGTCGCGCACCGCGAAGAGGTTCCGCTCGCCGGATACCACGTATTGCTCGCTGCCTTCGGCGAGCGCCGACCCGGCTTCCAGGGCGGCGTTCATGAGCTTCAGCATGTCGGCGCGCAGGTCGCGGACCTCGGCTTGGAGCTTCGAGCGCATTTCCTCGAAGCTCTGCCCGGAGTAGTTCTGGTTGATGATGTTCGCCGCCTCGACCAGCTCCGAGGGCGAATATTCCCGGTCGGTGAAGAGGATCCGGTTCTGCACGTCGCCTTCCGGCGTGACGACGATGAGGAGGACGCGCTTCTCCGACAGGCGCAGGAATTCCACGTGGCGGAAGGTGACGGCCTTGCGCCGCGGCGTCATGACGACGCCGGCGAACTGGCTGAGCTGCGAGAGCAGCTGCGAGGCGTTGTGGACGAGGCGCTGCGGATTGTCCGGATGCAAGTGCCCCTCGAGCTCGCGCAGCTCGCGTTGCTCGAGCTGCTTCACGATGAGCAGCGTGTCGACGAAGAACCGGTAGCCCGCGGGCGTGGGCACGCGCCCGGCCGAGGTATGCGGGCTCGCGATGAAGCCGAGCTCCTCGAGATCCGACATCACGTTGCGGATCGTCGCGGGCGAAAGGTCGAGGCCGGAGTACTTGGAAAGCGTGCGCGATCCGATCGGCTCGCCTTCCGCAATGTAGCGCTCGATCAAGGTCTTAAGCAGGATCTGGGCGCGCTTGTCCAGCATGGATTCATTGTACACTCGGCCGCATGCCCGTCGCCGCAGCGACCACGCCGAAGTGAAGCCGAGCTTCGCGGGCGCTGCGCTCGAATTTCGCCGCGTCGCGGTGGTCGCGCGCGCGACGAGCGGCGAGATCGCGGCGTCGGCGCGGGAGCTTTCCCGCTTCCTCGAGGAGCGCGGCTGCGAAGTCTTTTTCGAGCGCGAGACGGCGGCGCAGCTCGGCGGCAAAGGGCTCGACTACTCCGACATCGGCGCTCGCGCCGACCTCGCGGTGATTGTAGGCGGCGACGGAACCATGCTCGCCGCGGCGCGGAGCCTCGTCCGGCACCGCGTACCGCTCACCGGGGTCAACCAGGGGCGTCTCGGCTTCATGACCGACATCGGCCACGACGACATGCGCGCCGGCATCGGTGCCATCCTCGAGGGACGCTATACGCTCGAGGAGCGCGCCCTCCTGGATGCCGAGATCCTGCGCGGGGGACAAAGCGTCCTGCGCACGATCGCGCTTAACGAGGCGGTCGTGGGCAAAGGCGGCCAGGGCCGCCTGATCGAGTTCGAGCTCTCCATCGACGGCGAGTTCGTCTACCGCCTGCGCGGCGACGGCGTGATCGTCGCGACGCCCACGGGGTCCACCGCCTATGCGCTCTCGGCGCAGGGGCCGATCCTTCATCCGTCGGTGCCTGCGCTCGCGCTCGTCCCGCTCGCGCCGCACACGCTTTCGGCGCGGCCGGTGAGCGTGAGCGATCGCAGCGTGATCGAGATCGGCATCGTGCATGCCGCGGACGCGCGGGCGCACTTCGACGGCTTCGGCCTCACCGAAATGGCCGAAGGCGACCGGCTCGTGCTCAAGCGCTCCGAAGACAGCATTCGCTTCGTCCATCCGCCGGGATATCGCTACTTCGCCACGTTGCGCGAAAAGCTGCGCTGGAGCGAGGTCCTCGACAAGCCGATCGGGAAGGCCTAGCGGTGCTGAGGGCGCTGGAGCTTCGCGATTTCGTGATCGTCGAGCGTGTCTCGATGGAGCTCGGTGCCGGATTCACAGTGCTCACCGGCGAAACGGGGGCCGGCAAGTCCATCCTCGTCGACGCGATCGAGCTCGCGGTCGGGGGACGCGGCGACGCGATGCTCGTCCGAGAAGGCGCCGAGCGCGCCGAAATTTCCGCGGAGTTCGATGTCGGCGAAGCAAGCTCGCTTCTCGCTTGGCTCGCGGGACAGGAGCTCCAGGGCGACCCGGGCCGCGTGCTGCTGCGCCGGGTCATCGACCGGGCAGGGCGCTCGCGCTGCTTCATCAACGGGCACGCGGCGACGCTCGCCCAGCTGCGCGAGGCGGGAGAGCGGCTGGTGGACATCCATGGCCAGCATGCGCACCAGTCGCTGCTGCGAGCGGCTTCCCAGCGCGAGCTCCTCGACGCGCAGGGCGCAACGCTGGCCCTCGCCCGGGAGACGGCGGAGCTGCATCGCTCGTGGCGGCGCCTCGAGGAGCTGGCACAGGAGGCGCAGAAGAACTTTGCCGCCCGCGAGGCCGAACGCGAGGAGCTCGAGGCACGCGCACGCGAGTTGAAGAAGCTCGCGGTGCGGGAGGGCGAATGGGCGGAAGTGGAAGCGCGGCAAAAGCGCCTGGCGCACGGGTCCAGCCTCCTCGCGGGCGCGCAGTCGGCGCTCGAGGCGCTTGCCGAGGCGGAGGGCGCCTGTCTTTCCCAGCTTTCCGCGCTCGCGACCCAGCTGCGCGGGCTCGCATCGCACGACGCGCAGCTTGCGCCGATCGTCGAGCTGCTCGCATCGGCGCAAGCCCAGGCCGGCGAGGCGGCTCGCGAGCTCCGCCACTATGCTTCGCGCGTGGACCTCGATCCGGAGGCCTTGCGCGAAGCCGAGGCGCGCATCGAGTCGCTCCACGCCGCGGCGCGCAAATATCGCGTGAGGCCCGAGGCGCTGCACGAGCTTCTGCCGCAGGCCGAGACGCGGCTGCAGGAAATGGCGCTCGCCGTCGATCCGGAAGCGCTCGGTCGCGAGGTCGCCGCCGCGCGGGCGAAGTTCCAATCGGCGGCGCGGAAGCTTTCCTCGCAACGCAAGAAGGCGGCGGATGCGCTCTCGCGCGCGGTGACGGCGGCGATGCAGCAGCTCGCCATGGCCGGAGGACGCTTTTCCGTATCGCTGAAGGAATTGGAGGAACCGGGACCGACCGGGGCCGAGGAGATCGAGTTCGAGGTCGCCTCGCATCCGAGCCTTCCGCTGCGCCCGCTCGCGAAAGTCGCTTCGGGCGGCGAGCTCTCGAGAATCAGTCTGGCCATCCAGCTCGTCGCGGCGAAGTCTTCGCCGGTCGAAACGCTCGTATTCGACGAAGTCGACGCGGGCATGGGCGGGGCGGTGGCCGAGACGATCGGCAAGTCGCTTCGGCGCCTTGGCAAGGAGTGCCAGGTGCTTTGCGTCACGCATCTCCCCCAGGTCGCCGCCCAGGGCGATGCTCAGTGGTCGGTCACCAAGTCGAGCGGCCGCAAGCTCGGCGTGGAGGCCGCCTGCCTGGATCGCCAGGCGCGGGTGGAGGAAATCGCCCGCATGCTCGGCGGCGCCGCATCCACGGCGCGCAAGCACGCGGTGGAGCTCCTAGACGCCGTCTAGCTCCTTGCGGTGCGGGCAATCGGGCTTGGTGCAGTCGCCGTAGAGCGCGAGGGAATGGCCGCGCAGCTGGAAGCCGCGCGCCTTCGCGACCTGCGTCTGCTTCTTCTCGATCTCGGCGTCGTAGAACTCCTCGACGCGGCCGCATTGCAGGCACACGAGGTGGTCGTGGTGGCCGCCCTGGTTCAGCTCGAAGACCGCCTTGCCGGTCTCGAAGTGCTGGCGCGAGAGCAGCCCCGCCTGCTCGAACTGCGTGAGAACGCGGTAGACGGTTGCGAGCCCGACGTCGATGCCCTCGCCGATGAGCGCCTTGTAGACGTCCTCGGCGGAAAGATGGCGCACCTTGCTACCCTCGAAGAGCTCGAGGATCTTGCGTCGCGGCAGCGTCGCCTTGAGGCCGCTTTCCTTGAGGCTCTGCACTGCGCTCATCGGCTATGATTATAGGCCCATGTTTCGACGCTCGTTCCTCGCGGTCGCGACCGCGACGCTCGCCCTCGCCGCATGCAGCGTGCCGCGCATCCCGGGCATCACGCCCTACAGGATGGAGATCCAGCAGGGAAACTTCGTCTCGCAGGAGATGGTCTCGCAGCTGAAGCCCGGAATGACCAAGGACCAGGTTCGCGTGACGCTGGGCACGCCGCTGCTGACCGATATCTTCCACGGCAATCGCTGGGATTACGTGTATTGGAAGGAAGACGCCGCCGGGCGCCGCGAGCAGCGAAAGCTCGCCGTCTATTTCGAGGATGGCAAGCTCACCCGCGTCGACGGCGACGTCGTCCCGGCACCCGAAAAGGAAGTGGCCAAGTGAGGCTGGCCGTCGCGGGCGCCGGCGGCCGCATGGGCGCGACGCTCATCGAGGCGATCGGCTCCGACGGCGCGCTCGAGCTCGCCGCCGCGCTCGATGCCCCGGGCACGGCGCCCATCGGCCGCGATGTGGGCGGCGTCAAGGTCACGGCCGACGTCGACGCGGCGATTTCGGCGTGCGACGTCCTCATCGACTTCACTCGTCCCGAAGGCACGCTGAAGCATGTCGAGGCTTGCCGCAGGCTGGGCAAGGGGGCGGTGATCGGCACGACCGGGTTCTCGCCATCGCAGCTCACCTCGATCCGCGAGGCGTCGGCGCGCACGCCGATCGTCCTGTCGCCGAACTTCGCGGTCGGCGTAAACGTTCTCTTCGCGCTGGCCGGCAATGCGGCCAGGGCGCTCGGCGATGCCTACGACGTCGAGATCCTGGAAGCGCACCACCGGCACAAGGTCGATGCGCCGTCCGGCACGGCCTTGAAGCTCGGCGAAATCATTTCTTCTTCGCTCAAAAGAGATGTGGCGAGAGAGGCGAGGCACGGCCGCCACGGGGACGTGGGCCCCCGCACGGCAAAGGAAATCGGCTTCCACGCCGTCCGCGGCGGAGACATCGTCGGGGAGCACACCGTCTTTTTCGCCGGCGTGGGCGAGCGGCTGGAGCTCACGGTGCGCTCGCAAAGCCGGATGACCTACGCGGTCGGCGCCGTGCGAGCGGCCAAGTGGCTCCGCGGGCGAGGCCCGGGCCTCTACGACATGTTCGACGTGCTGGGGCTCAAGTAGTCGCGAGGTGGCGAAGCGCGTATAATTCCGGCTTCAATTGAGCGGGAGGGGCGACGAGCCTTTCCCGCTTTTCGTATCCGCCGGAAAAAATGACGTCCAGACAGGAATCCGCCGTCCTCGCGCTCGCCGACGGCTCGGTGTTTCGCGGCCGCTCGATCGGCGCGCTCGGCGCGGCCGTGGGCGAAGTGGTCTTCAACACGGCCATGACGGGCTACCAGGAGATCCTGACCGACCCGTCCTACTGCCGGCAGATCGTCACGCTGACTTACCCGCACATCGGCAATACCGGAACGAATGCCGAGGACTGGGAGTCGGCCCGCGTTTACGCGGAAGGCCTGATCGTCCGCGACGTGCCGCGGCGGCTGTCAAGCTGGCGAAACGAAGACGATCTCGCCTCGTACCTGAGGAAGAACGAGGTCGTGGGAATCGCCGACCTCGATACCCGCAAGCTCACGCGCATCCTGCGCACGAAAGGCGCGCAGAACGGCTGCCTCATGGCGGGCGACATCGATGTCGATGTTGCGTTGAAGAAGGCGAAGGCGTTTCCCGGCCTCGCCGGGATGGATCTCGCCAAAGTGGTAACGACCCGGGAACCGTACGAGTGGCAAGAGGGGAGCTGGCAGCTCGGCTCGGGCTATCGCCGTATCGACACCCCGCGCTTCCACGTCGTCGCCTACGACTACGGCATCAAGCGCAACATCCTTCGCATGCTCTCGGATCGGGCTGCCCGCGTGACCGTCGTGCCTGCGCAGACGCCGGCGAAGGACGTCCTGAAGATGAAGCCGGACGGCGTCTTCCTCGCGAACGGCCCCGGGGACCCGGAGCCCTGCGACTACGCCATCGAGGCGATCGGCGAGATCCTCGACGCGACGCGGATTCCGGTCTTCGGCATCTGCCTCGGGCACCAGCTGATGGGCCTCGCATCCGGGGCGAAGACGCTCAAGATGAAGTTCGGCCACCACGGCGCCAACCATCCGGTGAAGGACCTCGAGACCGGGCAGGTCGTCATTACGAGCCAGAACCACGGCTTCGCGGTCGACCCCTCGACCATCGGCGGCAATCTCAAGGCGACTCACGTATCGCTCTTCGACGGCTCCCTGCAGGGCCTCGCGAGGACGGACCGGCCCGCGTTCTGCTTCCAGGGCCACCC
>JAFAGU010000108.1 GCA_019237595.1 Betaproteobacteria bacterium
GCAGCGCCGTAGGCGAAGTAAAAGAACGGGCGCCCGGTGAGCGTCGCCTTGTCCCAATGGATCTTCGGCGTGCTGTAGAAGCCGGTGGCGGAGAGCGAAACGCGCGCCATGTACGCTTCCTGCGTGAACTGCGCGAAGGGAATGGACGAGCGCCCGACGAGGACGTTTCCCTCCGCGAACTTGAGCTCGTCCGGCTTCACTCCGTGCCGCTTGCAGGCGAACTCGACCAGCCGGGCCCTGATGACCTGGGCGGCCGCCTGCGCCGCCTTGCCGTTCAGGTCGCTGCCCGAGGAAGCCGCCGTGGCAGAAGTGTTGGGCACCTTGCTCGTATCGGCGCCGCTCACGCGCACTCGATCGAGCGGCAGCCCGAACTCGCGCGCGACCACCTGCGCGACCTTGATGTAGAGCCCCTGGCCCATCTCCGTGCCGCCGTGGTTCAGCAGCACCGTCCCATCGGCATAGACGTGCACGAGGGCGCCGGCCTGGTTGTACGACGTGGCGTTGAACGAGATGCCGAACTTCACGCCCGTGAGCGCGAGGCCGCGCTTGACGATCGCATTCGCGGCATTGAACTTCGCCACGCGCTCGCGCCGGGCACGGTATTCGGCGGTCTTCTCCAGCTCGGCGACGATCGCGGGGATGACGTTGTCCTCCACTTTCTGGCCATACGGCGTGACGTTGCGGGTCTCGTGGCCGTAGAAGTTGAGCTTGCGGACCTCGAGCGGGTCGCGGCCCAGGTGCCGCGCGATGTGGTCGACGATCGCCTCGATGGCCATCATTCCCTGAGGGCCGCCGAAGCCGCGGAATGCCGTGTTCGACACCGTATGCGTCTTGCAGCGGTGCGAGACGATTTCGACGTGCTCGAGGAAGTAGCAGTTGTCGACGTGGCACACCGCGCGGTCGTTCACCGGCCCGGAGAGGTCGGCGGAGAATCCGCACCGCGAGGCGAGCATGATGGCGAGGGCGGTGATGCGGCCTTCCGCGTCGAAGCCCACGTCGTAGTCGGCGACGAAGTCGTGGCGCTTGCCCGAGACGAGCATGTCGTCGTCGCGGTCCATGCGCAGCTTCACGGGACGCGCGAGCCTGCGGGCCATCACCGCCGCGGCGCATGCCATGAGCGCCGGGCGGCTCTCCTTGCCCCCGAAGCCGCCGCCCATCCGCCGGCATTGCACGACCACGTCATGGGCATGGCGGCCGAGCGCCTCGGCCACCTTGTGCTGTACCTCGGTCGGGTGCTGCGTGGAGCTGTGGACGAGCATGCCGCCGTTTTCCTGCGGCAGCGCGACGGCGACCTGCCCTTCGAGCGAGAAGTGGTCCTGCCCGCCGATCGCGATCGTGCCCTTGAGGCGATGGCGGGCGCGCGCGAGGCCGCCTTGCGGATCGCCCCGCACGAGGCGCTGCGTCGGGATCACGAAGCTCTGCTGCTCGATCGCCTGGCGCACGTCGAGGACCGCCGGCAGCTCTTCGTAGCCCACGCGCGCGAGCCGCGCTGCGCGCCGCGCCGCCTCCATCGAGACGGCGGCTACGCCGAAGATCGACTGCCCGGCGTGCTGGACGAGCTTGTCGGCGAAAATCGGCTCGTCGTCCAGGATGGGCCCGCAGCTGTTCTTGCCCGGGATGTCGGCGGCGGTGAAGACGGCCACGACGCCGGGCGCGCGGCGGACCGGCTCGAGATCGAGCCGCTTCACGCGCGCATGCGCCAGGCGCGAAAGCCCGAGCGCCGCGTGCAGCGTATTCGGCGGAAGCGGAATGTCGTCGGTGTAGGCCGCGGCTCCGCTGACATGAAGCGGCGCGCTGTCGTGGTGAAGCGCTTCGCCTGCCGGCGCTTCGATCTTCATGGCTGCACCGCGTGGACGCGGGTGGTTGGCGGCTTCTCCGAGTTCTCGTGGAAAAACCGCTGGAGCAGGTTCTGCGCGACCTGCATGCGGTATGCGCCCGTCGCGCGCAGGTCGCTGATCGGCTGGTAGTCCTCCGCGAGCGCCGCGGCGGCGTCGGCAAACGTCTCGCGCGTCCAAGGCTTGCCCAGCAGTGCAGCCTCCGCCTTAGGGGCGCGTTTCGGTACGGGCGCCATTCCGCCGTACGCGATGCGCGCCGACGCAATGCGGTCGCCGGAGACTTCCACGGCGTAAGCGCTGCAGACGGAGGAAATATCCTGGTCGAATCGTTTCGAGACCTTGTAGCTCGCGACGCGCACGCGTGCCTTGATGGGAACGACGACCGAGACGATGAGCTCGCCGCGGCCAAGCGCCTTCTTCTGGTAACCGAGGTAGAGGGACTCGAGCGGCAGCGAGCGAATCTTCTTCCCGCGGCGCAGCTTCACCGAGGCACCGAGCGCAATCAGCGCCGGCATGGAGTCGCCGATCGGCGAACCGTTCGCAAGGTTGCCGCAAAGAGTTCCGGAGTGGCGGATCGGCGGCGAGCCGAACCGGTTCGCAATTTCGGCGAGGGCAGGGACTTTCGCCACGATGGCCGCCCAGGCCTCCGCAAGCGGCACCGCGGCGCCGATCTCCAGTGCGTCGCCGCGCTGCTTCACGGTCTTGAGCTCTGGAACCTCGCCCACGTAAAGGAGCGGCGGCAGATCGCGAAGCTGCTTCGTCACCCACAGCCCGATGTCCGTCGCGCCGGCGAGGACCAGCGAATCGGGCTTCGCCGCGTAATGCGCGGCGAGCGCGTCGAGCGTACGAGGAGCGGCGAACCCGGGAGTCTCGAGGCTTTCTTTTCCGCGCAGGGCGGAAAGCCGCCGGAGCCGCTCGCGGCTTTGCGCATCGCGCCGGCTCCAGCGCTTCGGCGGTGGGTATTCGTGCATGCGCAAGCCGGCCTCGATGATCGGCCGGTAGCCGGTGCAGCGGCAAAGGTTGCCGGCGATCGCGTCGAGCACGGCGGCCTTGTCGACCTTCGGCGTCTCGAGATAAAGCCCGAAGAGCGACATGACGAAACCGGGCGTGCAGAACCCGCATTGCGAAGCGTCGCAATCGAGCATCGCCTGCTGCACCGGGTGAAGTTTCCCCTCGTCGCCCGCGAGGCCTTCCACCGTCACGACTTCCTTCCCGTCGAGCGTGGGGAGAAAGCGGATGCACGAGTTGACCGAGCGCCACGCGATCGCCTTGTCGCGTGGTTCGCCGACCACCACGGTGCATGCACCGCAGTCGCCTTCGGCGCAGCCTTCCTTGGTGCCG
>JAFAGU010000357.1 GCA_019237595.1 Betaproteobacteria bacterium
CAGCCGGCAGCCGTGCACGCGAGCAGCCGGGCCAAATAGCCGCGCTTTCCGTATAAAATCAGCGGTTTTTGCGGGGCCGCCTGCGTGGCGTCCGGCGCGGCAGCCCCCGGTTCATGCTCAACGTCCTCACCAAGATATTCGGCAGCCGAAACGAGCGACTGCTCAAGCAGTATTCGCGCGTCGTCGCGCGCATCAACGCGCTCGAGCCCGAGATCGCGAAGCTCCCCGACGCGGCGCTGAAAGCCAAGACGGCAGAGTTCAGGAAACGGCACGCGGAGGGCGAGCCGCTCGACGAGCTGCTTCCAGAAGCCTTCGCAGTGGTGCGCGAGGCGGGGAAGCGCGCCCTGCGCATGCGTCACTTCGACGTGCAGCTGATCGGCGGGATGGTCCTGCACTACGGCAAGATCGCCGAGATGCGCACGGGCGAGGGCAAGACGCTCGTCGCCACGCTGCCCGCCTACCTGAATGCGCTTTCGGGCAAGGGCGTGCACATCGTCACCGTGAACGACTACCTCGCCACGCGGGACGCGCAGTGGATGGGCAAGCTCTACAACTTCCTCGGCCTCACGGTAGGGGTGAACCTTCCCTACCACGAGATGGCCGAAGCGGAGCGCCAGGCCATCAAGCGCGCGGCCTACGCGGCCGACATCACCTACGGCACGAACAACGAGTTCGGCTTCGACTACCTGCGCGACAACATGGCGATGCGCGTGGAAGAGCGCTTCCAGCGCGGCCTCACGTACGCAATCGTCGACGAGGTCGACTCCATCCTGATCGACGAGGCGCGCACGCCGCTCATCATCTCGGGCCACGCGGAGGACCGCACCGAGATCTACTACAAGATGAACGAGGTGGCGCCGCTCCTTACGCCGCAGAAGGAGGAAAAGAAGCCCGACGGGCCCGAGCCGCCGGGGGACTTCTACGTCGACGAGAAGAACCACCAGATCACGCTTTCCGAGGCGGGGCACGAGAAGGCCGAGCAAATCCTCGCGCGCGTGGGACTGCTGCCGCAGGGCGCGAGCCTCTACGAGCCCGCCTACATCAACCTCGTCCACCACCTCTACGCGGCGCTGCGGGCGCACCACCTCTTCCATCGCGACCAGCACTACGTCGTGCAGGAGGGCGAGGTGATCATCGTCGACGAGTTCACCGGCCGCCTCATGCATGGCCGGCGCTGGTCCGACGGGCTGCACCAGGCGGTGGAGGCGAAGGAGAACGTCTCGATCCAGAGCGAGAACCAGACCCTCGCCTCCATCACGTTCCAGAACTACTTCCGGATGTACAAGAAGCTCGCCGGGATGACCGGCACGGCGGACACCGAGGCCTACGAGTTCCAGGAGATCTACGGCCTCGAGGTCGTGGTCATCCCGACGCACAAGCCGATGGTGCGCGAGGACCGCCTCGACCAGGTCTACCGCACCGCGAAGGAGAAATACCAGGCGGTGATCAACGACATCCGCGACTGCCAGGGCCGCGGGCAGCCGGTGCTCGTCGGCACGACCTCGATCGAGAATTCCGAGCTCATCTCCTCGCTCCTGCAGAAGGAGAAGCTTGCGCACCAGGTGCTGAACGCGAAGCAGCACGCGCGCGAGGCGGAGATCGTCGCGCAGGCCGGCCGGCCGAAGATGATCACGATCGCGACCAACATGGCCGGACGCGGGACCGACATCGTTCTGGGCGGCAACGTGGAGAAGCAGTGCGACATGGTCGAGGCCGCCGAAAACCTGCCGGCCGAGGAAAAGGCGAAGCGCGTCGCCCAGCTGCGCGGCGAGTGGCAGCAACTGCACGACCAGGTGGTGAAGGCGGGCGGCCTGCACATCATCGGCACGGAGCGCCACGAGTCGCGGCGCGTCGACAACCAGCTGCGCGGCCGCTCGGGACGCCAGGGCGACCCGGGGAGCTCGCGCTTCTACCTTTCCCTCGAGGACGCGCTCCTGCGCATCTTCGCCGGCGAGCGCATCAACCGCATCATGGGGATGCTGAAGATGCCCGAGGGCGAGGCGATCGAGCACCGCATGGTGACGCGCTCCATCGAGAGCGCGCAGCGCAAGGTCGAGGCGCGCAACTTCGACATCCGCAAGCAGCTCCTCGAGTACGACGACGTCGCGAACGACCAGCGCAAGACCATCTACACCCTGCGCAACGAGCTTCTCGAGTCCGACGACGTGTCGGCGCGCATCTCGGAGCTGCGCGCGGGCGTCCTCTCCGACCTCTTCCGCAGCCACGTGCCGGAAGACAGCGTCGAGGAGCAGTGGGACATCGGCGGGCTGGAGAACGAGCTGAAGGCCGAGCTCAACCTCGAGCTGCCGGTGCGCAAGTGGCTCGAGCAGGAGCCCGATCTCACGGACGACACGGTGCTCGAGCGCATCGTCGCCAAGGCCGGGGAGGCCTACCGCGCCAAGCTGCCCGCCGGGGCGGAAGCGTCGTTCCGGCAGTACGAGCGCTACGTCATGCTGCAGATCCTGGACGCGCACTGGCGCGAGCATCTCTCGGCGCTCGACCACCTGCGCCAGGGCATCCACCTGCGCGGCTACGCGCAGAAGAATCCCAAGCAGGAATACAAGCGCGAGGCGTTCGAGCTTTTCGGCTCGATGGTCGAATCGGTGAAGCTCGAGGTGATCAAGACCCTGACTGCGGTCGAGATCCGCACGCAGGAAGACATCCGGCCCGACGACCAGCAGCACGTCGAGAATGTGAAGCCCGTCCATCCGGACGGCAACGGCGGCGGCGCCGAAGTCCAGGGTCCCGACGATGGAGACGTTGCCGTCGCGGTCAAGCAGCAGCCCGTCGTGCGCCACACCGAGAAGGTCGGGCGCAACGACCCGTGCCCGTGCGGCTCCGGGAAGAAATACAAGCACTGCCACGGGAAGCTGACCTAGCCTCCTGACGATGGCGGTCAACCTTTCCAGCCCGGAACCCGAAGACCTCTTCCCCGTCGCCGGCATCGAGCTCGGCATCGCAAGGGCAGGAATCAAGAAGCCGGGCCGAAAGGATCTGCTCCTCGTTCGCCTGGCGCCGGGCACGAAGGTGGCGGGCGTGTTCACGCGTAATCGCTTCTGCGCCGCGCCGGTCCTCGTCTGCCGCCAGCACTTGAAGCAAAGATCCATCCGCGCCTTGGTGGTGAACACCGGCAACGCCAACGCCGGCACCGGCGCCGACGGCACGCGCCGCGCGCTCGAGGTCTGCTCTGCCGCCGCGGCGCTCGCGGGATGCCAGCCGGCAGAAGTGCTGCCTTTCTCGACCGGCGTGATCATGGAGCCGCTGCCGGTCGACCGGATCGCGGCCGCGCTGCCGGCCTGCCTGGAATCGAAGGCCGGCTGGCTGGACGCGGCCGAGGCGATCATGACGACCGACACCGTGCCAAAGGCGTGCTCGCGCCGCGTGAAGCTCTCGGGCGGCGAGGCGGTCGTGACCGGAATCGCGAAAGGCGCCGGCATGATCCACCCCGACATGGCGACGATGCTCGGTTTCGTGGCCACGGACGCCGAGGTCTCGCGCAGCTTCCTCGAGAAGGCGGTGAAGCGCATCGCCGACGCTTCCTTCAACTGCGTCACGGTCGACGGA
>JAFAGU010000126.1 GCA_019237595.1 Betaproteobacteria bacterium
GGCCGGTCGGGATGCGGGCGAGCTCGCGCGCAGTCACCTCGGCAAGCGTCACGCCGGTTGCGGCGCCTTTTGCCTGGCGCGTGAGGCCGCGCTCGCTGATCGTCTCGACGAGCGTGCCGGCGGTGCCGCAGGAGGGGCAGCTGCCGAACCACTGCAGCGCGCTCGCGCCGCATTCGGTGCAGGTATAGCTCGTCTTGGGCTTCGCCATCAGCGCATCCCTGCGTTCACGCCACTTCGGCCACCGGCACGCGCGGCGCGAGCGCGCAGAGGAGCTCGTAGCTCACGGTGCCGGCGGAGGCGGCCACCTCGTCCGCGGAAAGCCCTTCGCCCCACAAGGTGACCGAAGTGCCGATATACGCCACGGGGATATCGCTAATGTCCTCGCAGAGCATGTCCATGGATACTCGTCCAACGGTACGCGTGCGCTTGCCGTTGACGAGCACCGGAGTCCCGGTGGGCGCGTGGCGCGGGTAGCCGTCGGCGTAGCCGCAGGCGACGATGCCGATCGTCATTTCCCCCGCCGCCTCGTAGGCGAAGCCGTAGCCCACGCGCTCTCCGGGCTGCAAGTGCTGGGTGGCGATGATCTCGGATTGCAGCGTCATCGCCGGCTTGAGCTCCGCCATCTGCGGCGGCGCCGATGTACCCGCATGGCCGAAGGGCGAGCAGCCGTAGAGCATGATTCCCGGGCGCACCCACGCGCCCCGGGTCTCGGGAAAGCGGATGAGCGCGGCGGAGTTCGCCATCGAGCGCGGCGCCTGAGCGAGGCCCTCGATCTGGCGCAGCATTTCCTCCGCCCATGAGAGCTGCCCGGACACGCCGGCCGGGCCGTCGGCGTCCGCAAAATGCGTCATGACGCTGACCGAGCCGACCTGCCGGTGCATGCGCACCGCGTTGTAGGCGGCGCGGAGGTTGTCCACGGTGAAGCCCAGGCGGTTCATGCCGCTGTTCAGCTTGAGATAGACGTCGACTTCGCCGCCGAGGTCGGCGACGCGAAGCATCTCGACCTGCTCCGGGTTGTGCACGACGGGCGTGAGCGAGTACTTGGCCAGGAGCGGCAGGTCGAGCGGCTTGAAGAATCCCTCGAGCATGAGGACGGGCTTCTGAACGCCGGCGACCCGCAGCCTCGCCGCTTCCTGGAAATCGAGCACCGCGAAGCCGTCGGCGGCTTCGAGCGCGCGGGCCGCGCGTTCCAGCCCGTGCCCGTAGGCGTTCGCCTTGAGGACGGCCCAGATCTTCGCCCCGCCCGCGTAAGCCTTGGCCACGAGGAGGTTGTGCTGCAGCGCGCTCGCCGAAATGGTGGCGCGGATGGGCCGCGGCATGCTCGGAGTGTTCTGCCCGGGACAGTCTTTTGTGGTGGGGCTGATTCAACCACAAACCTTCCATGCTATAAAGCCGCGGCTAAACGAAAACCCACGTGAATTCCGGCTTCTACATCATCATGGCGGCGCAGTTCTTCTCGTCGCTCGCCGACAACGCGCTGCTCGTCGCCGCGATCGCGCTGCTGATGCAGGAAGACGCGCCCTCCTGGCTCACGCCGTACCTGAAATTCTTCTTCGTCGTCTCCTACGTCGTGCTCGCGCCCTACGTCGGCGCCTTCGCCGACCGCTTCCCCAAGGGCCACGTGATGTTCCTCGCGAACACCGTCAAGATCGTGGGCTGCGTGCTCATGCTGGTCGGCGTCGACCCGCTGGCGGCGTACGCGGTGGTGGGGCTCGGCGCGGCGGCGTATTCGCCGGCCAAGTACGGCATCCTCACCGAGTACCTCCCGCACCGGAAGCTCGTGGTCGCGAACGGATGGATCGAAGGCCTCACGGTCGCCTCGATCCTCCTCGGCACGGTCCTGGGCGGCCTGCTCATCCACGCGCGGGTGTCGGGCGTGCTCCTCCATATCGACTGGCCCGGGATCGACACCGGCATCGATACGCCGGCGGAGGCGGCGATCGCGGTGATCGTGATCGTCTACGCGATCGCCGCGCTCTTCAACCTGCAGGTTCCCCGCACCGGCGTGGCGCTGAAGAAGCTGCCGGCGCATCCGGTCGACACGCTGCTCGACTTCGCGCGCTGCGTCCGGCACCTGTGGCGCGACCGCCTCGGGCAGATCTCGCTCGCGGTCACGACGCTCTTCTGGGGCGCCGGCGCGACGCTCCAGTTCATCGTCATCGAGTGGGCGCGCACCGCGCTCGGATTCGACCTCTCCCGCGCGGCGATCCTCCAGGGCGTCACCGCCGTGGGCATCGCGATCGGCGCCGTGCTCGCCTCCCTGTGGGTCGCGCTGGATCGCTCGGTGAAGGTGATCCCCCTCGGCGTCGCGATGGGCGTCGTGGTCATCGTGATGAACTTCGTCAGCCAGGTGTGGCTCGCGATCATCCTCATGGTGCTCATCGGCGCCCTGGCCGGCTTCTTCGTCGTGCCGATGAACGCGCTGCTGCAGCATCGGGGACACCACCTCGTCGGCGCCGGGCGCTCGATTGCGGTGCAGAACTTCAACGAGAACGCCTCGATCCTGGTGATGATCGCGCTCTACTCGCTGCTCTTGAGCCGCGGGCACTCGATCTATTTCGTGATCGTCGCGTACGGCCTCTTCGTCTCCGGCACGATGCTCCTCGTGCAGTGGTGGTACCGCCACAACCGGCGCAAGCATGCCGCGGAGATGGAGCGGCTGCTTGCCTTCGCGCGCGCAGAAGCCCCCGGGCCGTAACCTGCCCCATACCTGGATGCCAGGTCGCTAAGAGAGCGAGGCCATCGTCTTCGTGGCGAAGACGAGATCCGCCCAGGCTTTCGACTTGTCCGGAAGGTTCCTCAGCAGGTACGCCGGGTGGTAGGTGACGATGAGCGGCACGCCGGCATACGCGTGGACCCGGCCGCGCAGGCTCGCGATGGTGGCGTCCGTATTCAATAGTGTCTGGGCGGCGAAGCGGCCCATCGCGACGATCAGCTTGGGACGGATGAGATCGATCTGCACGCGCAGGAACGGCGTGCACTTCGCCACCTCGTCGGGCTCCGGGTTGCGGTTCCCCGGCGGCCGGCACTTGAGCACGTTGGCGATGTAGACGTTCTCGCGCCGGCTGAGGCCGATGGCGGCGAGCATGTTGTCGAGGAGCTTCCCCGCCTGCCCCACGAACGGGTCGCCCAGGCGGTCTTCCTCGGCGCCGGGCGCCTCCCCGACGAGGAGCCAGTCCGCATTCTCGTCGCCGACGCCGAACACCGTCTGAGTGCGGCTCTGGTGCAGCGAGCACGCCTTGCATGCCGGCACCGCCTGCTTGAGCTCGGTCCAGCCCACCGCGCTTTCCATTTTTTCCGCCGGAGCGCTCCCGGGCGAAGAACGAACGCGCCAGATCGGCGAAAGCCCCATCTCGGCGAGGATTTCCGAGCGGCGGCTCATGCGAGGGAGAGCGTGAGCACGAGCGCGTCCTCGCGCCCGACATGCGATGGGTAGTAGTCCCGGCGCACTCCGGCCTTGCGAAATCCGAAGCGGCGATAAAGCGCCTGCGCACCCAGGTTGCTCGGCCGAACCTCGAGGAAGAGCTGCTTCGCGTGGTGCTTTTGCGCAAGCGTGGCCGCCTCGCGCAGGAGCGCGGTGCCATGGCCGCTCCGCTGGTGGCGCGCGGCGATCGACAGGTTGAGGAGGTGCGCCTCCCCCGCGGCCGCCATGAGGACGAAATAGCCGACGAGCTCGCGTCCGAGGCGCCACGTGCGGCAAAGGTAGCCCGCGCGCAGCGAGTCGCCGAAGTTGCCCCGCGACCAGGGGTGCGTGTAAATGGCGTTTTCGATCGCCATGACTTCGTCGAGGTCCTGCTCGTGCATCGCCGCGAGCATCGGGACGTCCTTCAGGACCGCGCTCATCGGGCGTACAGCTCCTTTTGCGTGAGCGCGACCTTGTCCCTCACGTACACCGGCAGGGCATCGGCGGCATCCATGACTTCTCCTGCCGCGATCCTGCGGGCGGCGATCTCGGCCACGGAAAATGCGTTCGGGTGCATGGAGGGAATCGTGATCGAAAGACGGCCGGCAAGAATATCCGGAAAGGCGGCAAAACCGCTGCCGCAACCGATCCAGCCGTTGCCTTGAGGCATCGGCGCCGCCTCTGGAGCAACGCAGCTAGGCGCCACCACCTCCGTCCAGGAGTCGCGACGCCGCTCGAGCGCGGCGTAGTACACCTCCCGCATCCGCGCATCGATGCACGCGACGACGCGCTCGGCGCCGGAGCCCTGTGCGATCGCCTCGAAAGATGAGACCGGCACCACGGGCAACCCGCGAGGAAGCGCGAGCCCTTGGGCGAGGCCGCAGGCGATGCGCAAGCCCGTGAAGGCGCCCGGCCCGGCGCCGAAGGCGACGGCTTCGAGGTCTGCGACGGCGAGCTTCGCTTCCTCGAGGAGCGATTGCAGCATGGGAAGCACGAGCTCGGAATGGCGGTTCGGCGCCAGGCGCTCGAGCGAAAAGATGCGGCCCTCGACCGAGAGCGCCACCGAGCACCAGTCGCTCGAGGTTTCGAGTGCCGCGAATCGCATGGGCGGATTCTATGCCTGCTAGAATTTCCGCATGAGAGAACACTCCATCGCAGTCATTCCCGGCGACGGCATCGGGCGCGAAGTGATCCCCGAAGGCGTGCGCGTGCTCGAGGCGGTCGCGGCGCGGCACGGCATCCGCTTGCACTGGAAGGAATTCGACTGGAGCTGCGACTGGTACAAGAAGCACGGCAAGATGCGGCCCGACGACGCGCCCGACATCCTGCGCAAGTTCGACGCGATCTACTTCGGCGCAGTCGGCAATCCGGCGCTCGTGCCCGA
>JAFAGU010000161.1 GCA_019237595.1 Betaproteobacteria bacterium
AAGGGCTCAAGCTCCGCCCGCATCGGCTCGCCAGCCCCGCCGCCAAGGCGTCCTCCGGCATCCACGTGGTGGTCCCGCCTCGCCGGCAGCGCTATCTCGCCGAGATCGCCGAGTGCGTGCGCAGCTACCACGCGTTCGCGGACGGGCAGGCGAAGATCGCTCGCGAGCGCCAGCAGCTTGCCGCGGCCAAGGCGATGGTCGGCAAGGAGGTGCCTGAGATCGATGCGCTGCTGAAAGCGAAAAAGCTCGACGACGAGTGCCGACTGCTCGTCGATTCCTGGCCGAAGACGGTCGAGTCCTATTCCGGCGACGAGCAAGTCGTGAAGGTGCGCGGCAAGGAAGTCCGTACCGCGCTCAATACGACCTCGCTTTCCGGGACCAAGGTCCCCAAGGTGGCGCTGCCGCGGCTCGAGGGCCATGGCGAGCTCCTGCGCTGGCGCATGCGGGAGAACATCCCAGGTGAGTTCCCCTATACGGCGGGCGTGTTCCATTTCAAGCGTGAAAACGAGGATCCCACGCGCATGTTCGCGGGCGAGGGCGATCCCTTCCGCACGAACAGGCGCTTCCATCTCCTTTCGAAGGAGATGCCGGCGAAGCGGCTCTCCACGGCGTTCGACTCCGTCACGCTCTACGGTTTCGATCCGGACGAGCGGCCCGACATCTACGGCAAGGTCGGGAATTCCGGCGTTTCCATCGCCACGCTCGACGACATGAAGGCGCTGTACGCGGGCTTTGACCTGTGCGATCCGTCGACGTCGGTCTCCATGACGATCAACGGCCCGGCGCCGACGATCCTGGCGATGTTCTTCAACACGGCAATCGACCAGCAGGTCGAAAAGCTCGGCCGAAAGCCCACGCAAAAGGAGCTAGCTGAGATCAGGTCGAAAGCGCTTTCAGCGGTCCGCGGCACCGTCCAGGCCGACATCCTCAAGGAGGACCAGGGGCAGAACACCTGCATCTTCTCGACCGAGTTCTCGCTCAAGGTGATGGGCGACATCCAGGCCTACTTCATCGAGAACGCGGTACGCAACTTCTACTCCGTGTCGATCTCTGGTTACCACATCGCCGAGGCGGGCGCGAATCCGATCTCGCAGCTCGCGTTTACCCTCGCGAACGGGTTCACTTTCGTGGAGGCGTACCTCGCCCGCGGGATGAAGATCGACGACTTCGCGCCGAACCTGTCCTTCTTCTTCTCCTACGGCATGGATCCGGAGTACGCGGTGCTCGGCCGCGTCGCGCGCCGGATCTGGGCCGTGGCGATGAAGCGCCGCTACGGCGCCAACGAGCGCAGTCAGAAGCTGAAGTTCCACTCGCAGACTTCCGGCCGCTCGCTGCATGCGCAGGAGATCGCCTTCAACGACATCCGAACGACGCTGCAGGCGCTCGTCTCGACCTACGACCACACCAATTCGCTGCATACCAACGCCTACGACGAGGCCATCACCACGCCCACCGAGGAATCGGTGCGCCGCGCGATGGCGATCCAGCTCATCATCAACCGCGAATGGGGATTGGCGAAGAACGAGAACCCCAACCAGGGCTCGTTCATCATCGACGAGCTGACCGACTTGGTGGAGGAGGCGGTGCTCAAGGAGTTCGAGGCAATCTCGAGCCGCGGCGGCGTGCTCGGCGCGATGGAGACCGGCTACCAGCGCGGCAAGATCCAGGAGGAGTCGCTCTACTACGAGCACCGGAAGCACGACGGCTCCTATCCCATCGTGGGCGTGAACACGTTCCGCAACCCGCATGGCGACCCGGTTCCGCAGAAGCTCGAGCTCATCCGCTCCACCGAGGAGGAAAAGCGCTCGCAGCTGCGCCGGCTGCGCGACTTTCAGGAGCGCAATGCCTCGCAAAGCCCCAAGATGCTGGAGCGCCTGAAGCAGGCCGTCCTGCGCGACGAAAATGTCTTCGCGGTCCTCATCGACGCCGTGCGCGTGTGCTCGCTCGGGCAAATCACCCACGCGCTCTTCGAAGTCGGCGGGCAGTACCGCCGGAGCCTCTAGCGGCGGGCGAATGCTAAACGCCGATCTGGCAGTGTCATCGTCTGTGACAGGCGCTGAGCTTGAGCAAGCCGAAGATCGGTGTCGGCGAGCCCTCGAGCTTGCGCCTGCTTTCGCGCCATTGCACAACGATCTGGGAAATGTGCTGAACCATGGCGGCAGATTCCAGGAAGCGGAAGAGACCTATCGTCGGGCGATAGATCTGAAGCCGGATTTCGTCGAGGCTTATAACAACCTGGGCACGGTCCTCCGGGAGCTTGGGCGGCTTGAGGAAGCGGAGCAGAGCTGCCGCAAGGCTTTGGAGCTTAGGTCCGACATCGCGGAAATCCACAATAACCTAGCTGTCGTACTTTGGACTCAACTACGCCTGGCGGATGCGGAGAGCAGCTTTCGGCGTGCGCTTGTTCTCAACCCTCGGCTCGCGGACGCGCACAGCAACCTGATTTTCATGCGGGATCTACGTGACGGTTATAGCGAGAAGGAGCTTCAGGACGAACGGCGCGCATGGTACGCAATCCACGGTGCTGGTCATGCGGCAAACCGCAGCCCGCACCTTAACACGGTCGATCCGGAACGCAGGCTTCGGATTGGCTATGTCTCAGCAGACTTCCGCGAACATTCCGCTTTCTTCGTCATCGCCCCCGTCATTTTGCAGCACAACCGCTCATCGTTTGAGGTGATCTGCTACTCAGGGGCAGCGCGAGAGGATGCATTGACGCGGCAGCTCCAGCAGGCCGCCGACGGCTGGCGGTCGACCCTTGGTGTCCCGGACGAAATCCTCGCCGAACGTATCCGGAAGGACCGTGTGGACATCCTTGTCGATCTTTCCGGGCACAGCGCAGGAAACCGGCTGCTCGTTTTCTGCCGAAAGCCTGCCCCGGTGCAGGTCTCCGCCTGGGGCCATGCCAACGGAACGGGAGTCTCCACAATCGACTACCTTCTTCTCGACCGGGTCAGCGCCCCTCCGGAGCGCCGGCACTATTATGCCGAGCAGATTATCGATCTGCCGAACGTGGTTTGCTACCAGCCGCCTGCCATTTTGCCACCGGTTTCTCCACTGCCGGCGTCGCAGGGCAAGGTCTTCACCTTCGGCTGCGTCAATCGCTGCGAAAAGATATCCGATCGAGTAATAGGTTTGTGGTCGCGCATTCTGGATGCCGTCCCGCATGCCGGGCTGCTTGTCAAGGATGCGCGGCTCGACAGCATGGACCTCAAAAAGCGGCTGAACGATAAGTTCCGCGCCGTAGGCGTTGATGTCGAACGTGTACTCTTGATAGGCCATACGCCGCACTTCGAGCATCTGGAGACATATAACGAGGTCGACGTGGGGCTCGATCCTTTCCCCCATAACGGGGGCGTCAGCACGCTTGAGGCGCTCACCATGGGCGTACCAATCGTCACTCTCGCCGGCCGAACGATGCCAAGCTGCCTTTCCGCATCCATGCTGTCTGCAATGGATATGCGCGAATGGATTGCACGTAACGACGACGAATACGTACGCATCGCCGTGGACGCCGCGGGCAATCATGCGCGCCTTGCGGCCGTGCGGCGGACGCTGAGACAGCGCCTAGTTCAATCGCCGATCGGCGATACCGCGTCCTACACGCGAGAGGTTGAGCGGTTTTAC
>JAFAGU010000356.1 GCA_019237595.1 Betaproteobacteria bacterium
CGGCAATGGCGAGAAGGACGCGCAGATCCTCAAGTTCACGAGGGACGGCAAGTTCCTGATGCAGGTCGGCCGCCTTGGCGGCAACAAGGGCTCCAACGACCTCGAGAACTTCGGCCGCGCGGCGAAAATCTTCGTCGATGCGAAGACGAACGAGGCCTACATCGCCGACGGCTACCTCAATCGCCGCGTCGCGGTGATCGACGCCGACACGGGGAAGATGAAGCGCTATTGGGGCGCCTACGGAAACCGCCCCGAGGACGGGCCGCTCGCTGCGTTCAACCCCGATGCGCCGCCTTCCCAGCAGTTCAGGAATCCGGTGCACTGCGCCGACCTTTCCAACGACAACCTGCTCTACGTCTGCGACCGGCAGGGGAACCGCCTCCAGGTCTTCACGCCCGAGGGCAAGTTCGTGAAGGAGCAGTGGTACGCGCGCCGCAGCCTCTCCGAGGGCTCGGTGTGGGACATCGCCTTCTCGAAGGACCCGCAGCAGCGCTATATCTTCATGGCCGACGGCCGCAACCAGAAGGTGCGCATCATCGACCGCCAGAGCCTCGAGGAGCTCACCTCGTTCGGCGACGGCGGGCGGCAGCCCGGGCAGTTCTTCGGCGTGCACTCGATCGCCATCGATTCGAAGGGCAACCTGTACACCACCGAAACCTACGAAGGCAAGCGCCTGCAGAAGTTCGTCTACAAGGGAATGGGGAGCGTGCGCAAGGGCAACCAGGGCGTCGTGTGGCCCTCGCGCTCGTAAGGACGGGAATAGGACGAAAGCGTGCGCGTTAGCAAGGTCGGACTCTCAACCTGGAGGCTTCCATGACTCGCTTCATCCTCGCTTTTCTCCTTTCCATCGCCTCGCTGTCGGCTTTCGCCCAGGCGCCGGCCAACCCGCCCGTGCGCATCCGCGGGACGGTCGAGAAGCTCGACGGCAACCTGCTCACCATCAAGGCGCGCAACGGCCAGGACATGACCGTCAAGCTCGCGGACAACCTCCTCGTCGTCGGCATCCACAAGGCGAGCGTCAACGACGTCCAGAACGGCAAGTTCATCGGCACGACGACCGTGGGCGAGCGCGACGGCGCGCTCGTCGCCGAGGAGATCCATATCTTCCCGGAGAACATGCGCGGCACGGGCGAGGGCCACTACGACTGGGACCTGCGGCCCAACAGCAAGATGACGAACGCCAATGTCGCGAGCATCACCGGCATGGGCAAGGACCGCGTGATGACGGTGCAATACAAGGGCGGCGAAAAGAAAGTGCTCGTCCCGGAGAACGCGGCGGTCGTGGAATTCAGGCCCGCCGACCGGAGCGAGCTCAAGCCCGGCGCGCACGTATTCGTGAACGCTCAGCGCCAGGCCGACGGCTCGCTCGCCGCGCCGCGCGTCAACGTGGGAATGAACGGCCAAGTGCCGCCGATGTAGCCCTCCTGGAGGAAACATGAAACCAGTCGCCGGTCTTGCGCTTCTCTTTGCCGCCAGCTTCGCCGTCGCCGCGGACAACGGCGTCATCCGCGGCGTCGTCAACGGCCCGGGCGGACCCGAGGCCGGCGTCTGGGTGATCGCGGAAACCACCGATCTCCCGACGCGCTTCACCAAGGTCGTCGTCACCGACGACAAGGGGCGCTACGTCATCCCGCAGCTTCCCAAGGCGACCTACGAGGTGTGGGCCCGCGGCTACGGCCTCGCCGACACGCAAAAGCAGAAGGCGACGCCCGGGAAGAGCGTGAACTTCAAGGCGGCGGCAGCGACGCCGCAGCAGGATGCCGAGCACTACCCCGGCATGTACTGGTACTCGATGCTCAACATTCCCGGAAGGGACCAGTTCCCGGGCACCGGCGAAAAGGGCAACGGCATCTCGACCAACATCAAGACGCAGGAAGCGTGGGTGGATACGCTGAAGCAATCGTGCCAGTCCTGCCACGCCCTCGGATCGATGGGCATCCGCAAGGTCCCGGCGCAGTTCAAGGACGATGCGCAGAGCTCGGTCGGCGCCTGGGGCCGTCGCACGCAATCCGGCCAGGCCATGACGAACATGGCGCTCAGCCTCGGCTACATGGGCATCGACGCGGCGCTCAAGAACTTCGCCGACTGGACCGACCGCATCGAGAAGGGCGAGCTGCCGTTCGCGAAGCCCGAGCGCCCGAAGGGCGTCGAGCGCAACGTCGTCGTGACGATGTGGGACTTCTCCACGCCCTATTACTACTTGCACGACGGCATCTCGAGCTACCAGCACGATCCGCGCGTGAACGCCAATGGCCCGGTATACGGAGCGCCGGAGGAGAGCACCGACCTCATCCCGGTCGTGGACCCGGTCAAGCACCGCGCCTACCAGATCAAGCATCCGGTGCAGCCGGGCACGCCTTCGTCCGCGCAGCTGCCGATGCAGCCGTCGGCCTACTGGGGCGAGAAGCCCATCTGGGACGGCTCCTCGAGCCTGCACAACGCCATGATGGACGCCGAGGGCCGCGTGTATTTCAGCGCGCGCTTCCGGCCGGCGAAGAACCCGGAGTTCTGCCAGAAGGGCTCCGACCACCCGTCGGCGAAGGTGATGCCGATCGCGGAGAACGGGCGGCAGCTCGCGATC
>JAFAGU010000358.1 GCA_019237595.1 Betaproteobacteria bacterium
GGCGCGGTGCACGCGCTCCTCTCGCCCCTCGCGGAGCACCGCGTGAGCATGTCGCGCATCGAGTCCCGGCCTTCGCGGGCGCGATCGTCCTTGTGGGAGTACGTCTTCTTCATCGATGTCGAGGGGCATCGGCGCGACGAGCGCGTCGCGAAGGCCGTCGAAGCGCTGAAGGCGAGGGCGCCTTTCCTCAAGATCCTCGGCTCCTACCCTGTCGCGGTGAATTAGGAAGATCCGCCCATGCTCATGGACCCCTGCGAGCTCTCTCCCTCCTACGTCCGGTCGATCGCGCCCTACCAGCCGGGCAAGCCGATCTCCGAGCTCGCGCGCGAGCTCGGCCTCAAGGAAGAGGGCATCGTCAAATTGGCATCGAACGAGAACCCGCACGGAATCGGCCCGCGCACGCGCGCCGCGATCGAGCAGGCGATCGCCGAAGTCTCGCGCTACCCCGACGGCAACGGCTACGAGCTCAAAGTCGCGCTTTCGCGCCGCTACGGGATCGACCTCTCGTCGATCGTGCTGGGCAATGGCTCGAACGACGTGCTCGAGCTCGTCGCGCTGGCGTTCCTCGGGCCGGGCCGCGCAGCCGTGTACTCGCAGCACGCATTCGCGGTGTATCCGCTCGCCACGCAGGCGCGCGGCGCGCGCCAGATCGTCGTCCCAGCCAGGAACTTCGGCCACGACCTCGACGCCATGGCGCGCGCGATCGACGAGGAGACCTACGTCGCCTGGATCGCGAACCCAAACAACCCGACCGGGACGTTCGCGCGCCCCGAGGACATCGAGGGGTTCCTGCGCCGCGTCCCCGAGCGCGTACTGGTCGTGCTCGACGAGGCCTACAACGAATACCTGGCGCCGGACCTGCGCCCGGAAACGCTGAAGTGGATGAAGCGCCATCCGAACCTCATCGTCACGCGCACGTTCTCCAAGGCCTACGGCCTCGCGGGTCTGCGCGTGGGCTATGCGCTCGCGCACCCGAGCGTCGCCGACGTGATGAACCGGGTCCGCCAGCCTTTCAATGTGAACAGCGTCGCGCTCGCGGCGGCGAGCGCCGCTCTCGACGACATGGAATTCGTCGCGCGGAGCTACGCGCTCAACCTCCAGGGAATGAGGCAGCTCGAGGAAGGCGTGCGTGCGCTCGGGCTCGAGTTCATCCCCTCGCAGGGAAACTTTCTCACGGTCCGCGTGGGGAAGGCCGCCGAGCTTTACAAGCGACTTCTCCGGCGCAGCGTCATCGTGCGCCCGATCGCAGGCTACGGCCTGCCCGAGCACCTGCGCGTCACGATCGGCACCTCGCAGGAGAACGACAAGTTCCTCGCCGCCCTCGCGGCCAGCCTGCGAGAGTAATGCTGTTCGAGCGCGTCGCGATCGTCGGCGTCGGCCTGATCGGCGGCTCGTTCGCACTGGCGCTCAAGCAGGCGAAGGCGTGCGCGCGCGTCGTGGGCGTCGGGCGCGGCCGCGCGAACCTCGAGCTCGCGCTCGATCGAGGGGCGATCGACGCGGTGGGCACCGACGTGTCCGATTGCGACCTGGTCCTCGTCGCCGCTCCGGTCGCTCAGTTCCCGAAGATCTTTTCCGACCTGAAGATCGGCCCGAAGGCGCTCGTTACGGATGCGGGGAGCACCAAGCGGGACGTCATCGCGGCCGCGCGACTCGCGCTCGGCCCGCGCATCGGGCAGTTCGTTCCCGCGCACCCGATCGCCGGCGGCGAAAAGAGCGGCGTCGGGGCGGCCGATGCCGCGCTTTTTCGCGGCAAGCGGGTCATCCTGACGCCCCTCGCGGAGAACGGCGCCGCCGCGGTGGAGAGAGTGCGCGCCGCCTGGGAGGTTTGCGGGGCCCGAGTCGGCACCATGGATCCTGCCGAGCACGACTCGATCCTCTCGACCGTCAGCCACCTGCCGCACCTGCTCGCCTATGCGCTCGCTCTCGATGTCACGACGCGCCCGGAGTCCGCGAGGCTCTTTGAGATCGCGGGAGCCGGCTTCCGCGATTTCACGCGCCTTGCGTCGAGCCATCCCGAGATGTGGCGCGACATCTGCCTCGCGAACCGCGACTGCCTGCTCGAGGACCTGCGTAAATTCTCGGCAACGCTCGAGTTGCTCCGCACGGCGCTCGAGCGCGGCGACGGCAAGCGGCTCGAGGACGCGTTCTCGCAGGCTCGCGCGGCGCGCGACAAGTGGCTGAAGTCCTCGAGCTGAAGGCCGCGTCGCGCGCGGCGGGCACGGTGCGCCTGCCGGGCTCCAAGAGCATCTCGAACCGGGTGCTCCTTCTCTCCTCCCTGGCCGCGGGGAAGACCCGCATCGCCGGCCTGCTCGATGCCGACGATACGCGCGTGATGCTCGCCGCGCTCCGAAGCCTCGGCGTCGAGATTGCCGAGGAACAAGGCTGTCTTGTCGTGGAAGGGGCAGGCGGCGCGTTCCCGGTCAAGAACGCGAAGCTCTTCCTTGGGAACGCCGGCACGGCGTTCAGGCCCCTCACTGCGGCGCTCGCGCTCTCCAGGGGCGAATACGAGCTTTCCGGCGTGCCCCGCATGCACGAGCGTCCCATCGGCGACCTGGTCGACGGGCTGCGGGGCATCGGCGCGCGCATCGACTATGCGGGCAAGGAGGGCTTTCCGCCTTTGAGCATTTCAAAAGGAAATCTCGCCTCTTCGACGAGCGCAACGGTGAGGGGCGATGTGTCGTCGCAGTTCCTCACGGCGTTGCTGATGGCGCTTCCGCTTCTCGGGAAGAAGTTCAGCGTCCACGTCGAAGGCGAGCTGATCTCGAAGCCCTACGTCGAGATCACGCTCGGCGTCATGAAGCGCTTCGGCGTGGAGGTCTCCCGGAATGGATGGAAGACATTTGAAATTCCGTCGGGCGAATACAAGAGCCCAGGAACCATTTTCGTCGAAGGCGACGCTTCGTCCGCATCGTATTTCCTTGCCGCCGGCGCGCTCGCCGGCGGGCCGGTGCGCGTCGAGGGGGTCGGGCGCGCGAGCAGCCAGGGAGACGTGCGCTTCACCGAGGTGCTGGAGCGCATGGGGGCGCAAGTCGCGATTTCTGAAAATGCAATCGAAGTGAAGAACGAAGGGAGGAAGCTCCGGGCGTTCGACATGGATATGAACCACATACCCGACGCCGCGATGACGGCGGCGGTGCTGGCGCTCTTCGCCGAGGGGCCGAGCAGTTTGCGCAACATCGGGAGCTGGCGCGTGAAGGAGACCGATCGCATTGCGGCGATGGCCGCGGAGCTGCGCAAGCTCGGCGCGGCCGTGGAGGAGGGGCCCGACTTCCTGAAGATTGCTCCGCCAGCGAGGCTGAACCAAGGCGTGGTGGTCAAGACCTACGACGACCACCGCATCGCGATGAGCTTCGCGCTCGTGTCGCTGGGCGGCGTTCCGGTGGGGATCGATGACCCGGGCTGCGTGGGGAAGACGTTCCCGGCGTTCTTCCGCGAATTTTCGAGGATCGTCCGGTGAGCGAAGCGCCTGTGATCGCGGTCGACGGGCCCTCGGCCTCCGGGAAGGGCACGATCGCGAGGCGGGTGGCGGACGAGCTCGACTTCCACTACCTGGAAAGCGGCGCACTCTACAGGCTGGTCGCGCTCGATTCCCTCCAGCGCGGCATCGTTTCGGGCGAATCGCTCGTCCAATGCGCCCGCCAGCTTCCCGTGAGCTTCCACAATGAGCGAATCCTCCTTAGAGATCAGGATGTTAGCGACGCAATCCGGAGTGAGGCCTGCGGCGTCCGCGCCTCCGAAGTCGCTCGCGTACCGGAGGTGAGGAAGGCGCTCCTGCAGCGGCAAAGAGCCTTCCGGATGCCGCCCGGGCTGGTCGCCGACGGCCGGGACATGGGCACGGTGGTCTTCCCGGATGCGGCGCTCAAAGTCTTCTTGACAGCGAGCCCGGAAGTACGGGCGGAGCGGCGCTATAAGCAGTTGAAAGACAAAGGAATCGATGCTAATCTTCGCGCCCTTTCCCGGGACCTGCAGGATCGGGATGCGCGAGACGCCAATCGGCCGGTCGCGCCGCTCGTTCCGGCGCCGGATTCGCAAGTGCTGGATTCCTCGGCGCTTTCGATCGACGAAGTCGTCGAGCGAATCCTCGCCTGGTGGCGGGAGAGATCGGGCGGCGCGCGGCCCTAGCCGGCGCCGGTGTCCAACTTAACCCGCGAAGCGCCTAAGCTCGCGGCTGAAAAAGGTTTTTCCCCTTCATGGCCAGTATTTCCCCGCAGCAATCCACCAAGCCCGCTTCCACGCCCGCCTCGGGCGAATCGTTCGCGGCCCTGTTCGAAGAGAGCCTGAACCGCAAGGAGATGCGCGTCGGCGAGGTCATCACCGCCGAGGTGCTCAGCGTCGACGACAACTTCGTCGTCGTGAACGCGGGGCTCAAGTCCGAGAGCGTCATCGCCGTGGACGAGTTCCGCAACGACGCCGGCGAGGTGGAGGTGAAGCCCGGCGACTTCGTGAGCGTGTCGATCGAGGCGCTCGAGGACGGCTACGGGGCGACGCGGCTTTCCCGCGACAAGGCGAAGCGCATGGCGGCCTGGCTCGAGCTCGAGAAGGCGCTCGAGAGCGGGGAGAAGGTGAAAGGCGTCATCACCGGCAAGGTGAAGGGCGGCCTCACGGTCATGGTGCGCGGCATCCGCGCTTTCCTCCCGGGCTCGCTCGTCGACCTGCGCCCCGTGAAGGACACGACGCCGTACGAAGGCAAGGAGATGGAGTTCAAGGTCATCAAGCTCGACCGCAAGCGGAACAACGTGGTGGTGTCGCGCCGCGCGGTGCTCGAGGAGACGGCGGGCGCCGAGCGCGAGCAGTTGCTCGCCTCGCTGCAGGAGGGCGCCGTCGTCAAGGGCATCGTCAAGAACATCACCGACTACGGCGCTTTCGTGGACCTCGGCGGCATCGACGGCCTGCTGCACATCACCGACCTGGCGTGGCGGCGCGTGAAGCATCCGTCCGAAGTGCTCAACGTGGGCGACGAAGTGACCGCGAAGGTGCTCAAGTTCGACGCAGAAAAGAACCGGGTCTCGCTCGGCCTCAAGCAGCTCGGCGAAGATCCCTGGGTCGGCATCGGCCGGCGCTATCCGCAGGGCACGCGCCTGTTCGGCAAGGTTACCAACCTCACCGACTACGGCGCGTTCGTGGAAGTCGAGTCCGGCATCGAGGGCCTGGTGCACGTTTCCGAGATGGACTGGACCAACAAGAACGTCCACCCATCCAAGGTCGTCCAGGTCGGCGACGAGGTCGAGGTGATGATCCTCGAGATCGACGAGGAACGCCGGCGCATCTCGCTCGGCATGAAGCAGTGCATGCCCAATCCCTGGGAGGATTTCGCCCGCGAGTACAAGAAGGGCGACAAGGTGAAGGGCCAGATCAAGTCGATCACCGATTTCGGCGTCTTCGTCGGCCTGCCGGGCGGCATCGACGGCCTCGTGCACCTGTCGGATCTCTCCTGGTCGACGGCGGGCGAGGAAGCCGTGAAGACCTTCAAGAAGGGCGACGAGGTCGAGGCAGTCGTGCTCTCCATCGACGTCGAGCGCGAGCGGATCTCGCTCGGCATCAAGCAGCTCGAGGGCGACCCGTTCACGAATTTCATCGCGAGCCACGACAAGAACAGCGTGGTAGCCGGCACCGTCAAGTCGGTCGACGCGAAGGGCGCGGTCGTCGACATGAGCGGCACCGAAGGCTACTTGCGCGCTTCCGAGTTCTCGCGCGACCGCGTGGACGACCTCGCCAAGCACCTCAAGGAGGGCGACAAGGTCGAGGCCATGATCATCAACGTCGATCGCAAGAACCGCTCGATCAACCTCTCCATCAAGGCGAAGGACATGGCGGAGGAGACCGACGCGATGAAGGCGATCAGGACGGAGCAGGCGGCGGCGAGCGCGGGGACCACGAACCTTGGCGCGCTGCTGCGCGCGAAGCTCGACAAGGGCGGCGGGACGCCGCAGCAATAAGCCGAGGGCGGGGAACCAACAGGGGATGGGCGGCATGACCAAGTCCGAACTGATCGCGCGGCTCGCGCAGCGCTACCCGCAGCTCGTGGCGAAGGACGCCGAATACGCGGTGAAGATGGTCCTCGACGCGATGACCCAGGCGCTGCTCGCCGGCAACCGCATCGAGATCCGCGGCTTCGGCAGCTTCGGGCTCAACTACCGCCCGCCCCGCACCGGCCGCAACCCCAAGTCCGGCGAGAAGGTCCAGGTGCCGGAGAAGTACGTGCCGCATTTCAAGGCCGGCAAGGAGCTGCGCGAGCGCGTCGACTCGGCCCACGAGGAAGCGCAGTCGGCGCCGCGCGAGCGCATCCCGCAGCCCGCCCGCTGACGGGCGGGCGGTCCGCAGCGCCGTGCGCCGGCCATGATGCGCATCGTCAGGTGGACGCTCCGGCTCGCGCTCTTCCTCGTTCTCGTGGCGCTCGCCGCCAAGAACGTCGAGCCGGTGACGCTGCGCTTCTATTTCGACCTGGGTTTCCAGGCGCCGCTCGCCGTCCTGCTCTTCGCTGCCTTCGCTCTCGGCGCCCTCGCCGGGATGCTCGCCCTTCTCGGCACGGTCCTTTCGCAGAGGAAGGCGCTTTCGCGGCTGAAGGACCCGCGCAAGCCCGACCCGGATCCCGGCTTTCCCTCCGAGGCGCCGCGGGCGTGACGGAGTTCGAGTACTGGTGGCTGCTCGGCTTCCCCCTTTTCTTCGGCCTCGGGTGGATGGCTGCGCGCATCGACATCCGCCATCTCCTGCGCGAGTCGCGCGCGCTGCCGAGCTCCTACTTCAAGGGCCTCAATTTCCTCCTTAACGAGCAGCCCGACAAGGCGATCGAGGCGTTCATCGAGGTGGTGAAGGTGGACCCGGAGACGATCGAGCTCCACTTCGCGCTCGGGAGCCTTTTCCGCCGCCGCGGCGAATATGACCGCGCGATCCGCATGCACCAGAACCTGCTCGAGCGCGCCGACCTCGGCGCGGACCAGAAGGCGGCGGCGCTCGCGGAGCTCGGGGAGGATTACCTGAAGGCGGGCATCCTCGATCGGGCCGAGGAGGTCTTCCAGAAGCTCGAGAAGAGCAGCTTCGCGTCGAAGGCGAAGACCCATCTCGTGGAGATCTACGAGCAGGAAAAGGACTGGAGCCGCGCCATCGAGATGGCGCGGCGGCTCGCCGCCGAGGCGGGCGAGCCCCGCACGCGCGACGAAGCGCAATACCTCTGCGAGCTCGCCGCCTCCGAGGCGGCGCAATCGCGCCCCGAGCTCGCGCGGCGCCACCTCGAGGCGGCGCTCGAGGCGAACCGCAAGTGCGTCCGGGCGAGCCTGCAGCTCGGCGACCTCGAGCGCAATGCCGGCAATTTGGACAAGGCGATCGAGTACTGGAAGCGGATCGAATCGCAGAACCCTGCCTACCTCGCGCTCGTCGCGCAGCGCCTGCTGGAAGCCTACCGCGAGCTCGGGCGCGCGGACGAAGGCCTCACGCTCCTCGCCGGCTACCTCGAGCGCTATCCGTCCCTCGACCTCCTCGACACGGTTTTCCAGCAGACGCTCGAGACACAGGGCCACGAGGCGGCGTACAAGCTCGTGCGCGACGAGCTGCGCCGCAACCCGACGCTCCTCGGCCTCGATCGCCTGCTCGAGGCGCAGATCATCGCCGCCGCCGACCCGGATCGCCGGCGCGACCTCGAGCTCATCCGCAACCTCGTCCACAGCCAGACGCGGCGGCTCGCGCGCTACCGCTGCGAGAACTGCGGCTTCAAGGCGCGCCAGTTTTACTGGCACTGCCCGGCGTGCGGCGGCTGGGAAACGTACCCGCCGCGCCGAAGCGAAGAATTCGACCTGACGCCATGAGGCGCCGGCGATGAACGTCACGATGGTGGGCACGGGCTACGTGGGCCTCGTCACGGGCGCTTGCCTGGCGGACGCGGGGAATTCAGTGTTCTGCCTCGACCTGAACCCGCACAAGATCGCCGAGCTGAACGCCGGGCGCATCCCGATCTTCGAGCCGGGCCTCGAGCCGATCGTTCGCCGCAACCGCGACGCGGGCAGGCTGCAGTTCTCGACCGATCCTGCGGCGAGCGTCGCGCACGCCGAGCTTCAGATGCTCGCCGTGGGCACGCCCCCGGGCGAGGACGGCTCCGCGGACCTGCAGCATGTGCTTGCCGCGGCGCGCACCATCGGCCGCTACATGCAGGGCCCGAAGACGATCGTGACGAAGTCCACCGTGCCCGTGGGCACGGCGGACAAGGTGCGAAGCGTAGTGCGCGAGGAGCTCGAGAAGCGAAAGGAGTCGCTGCCGTTCGCCGTAGTCTCGAACCCCGAATTCCTCAAGGAAGGCGCCGCGGTCGCCGACTTCATGCGGCCGGACCGGGTCATCGTCGGAAGCGACGACCCGCGCGCGATCGACCTGCTGCGCCAGCTTTACGCGCCCTTCCAGCGCAACCACGAGCGCATCATGGTGATGTCCGTGCGCTCCGCGGAGCTCACGAAGTACGCGGCCAACGCCATGCTGGCGACGCGCATCTCGTTCATGAACGAGGTCGCCAACCTCGCGGAGGCGATCGGCGCCGACATCGAGGAAGTGCGCCGCGGCATCGGCTCCGACCCGCGTATCGGCTACCACTTCCTCTATCCCGGCGTGGGCTACGGCGGCTCGTGCTTCCCCAAGGACGTGAAGGCGCTGCAGAAGAGCGCCGCCCAGGCTGGGCGCCCGCTGCGGGTCCTCGCGGCGGTGGACCAGGTGAACGAGTCGCAGAAGCGGGTGCTCGGCGACAAGATCCGCGCCCGCTTCGGCGTCAACCTGTCGGGCCGGCGCTTCGCGCTCTGGGGCCTCGCGTTCAAGCCCAATACCGACGACATGCGCGAAGCCCCGAGCCGCACGCTGATCGACGAGCTCGTGGGAGCCGGCGCATCCGTGCGCGCCTACGACCCGGCGGCCCGCGACGAGGCAAAGCGCCTCTATGCGGACGAGAGTCGCGTCGAGATCGTCAATTCGGCGCTGGCGGCGCTCGAGGGCGCGGATGCGCTCGTGGTCGTCACCGAGTGGCAGGAGTTCCGCAGCCCCGACTTCCCCTCCATCAAGGCGCGATTGAAGACGCCGGCGATCTTCGATGGACGGAACCTCTACGAGCCCGCGACCGTGGCGGCGCATGGGTTGGAGTACTACCCGATCGGCAGAAAGGTCTAGCCTGGTCAAGTCCATTCCCAAGACCGAAAAAGCTCGGGTCCTCGTCGTCGGCGACGTGATGCTCGATCGCTATTGGTACGGCGATGCCTCGCGCATTTCGCCGGAGGCGCCGGTCCCCGTGCTGCTCTTCCGCGAGGAGGAGTTCCGCCTGGGCGGAGCGGCGAACGTTGCCGCCAACTGCGCGGCGCTCGGCGCGCAGACGCGATTGCTCTCCGTTGTCGGCCGCGACGCCGCCGGCGCCACGCTCGCGAAGATGCTCAATCGCAAGCGGGTGAAGGCGGATCTGCACAGGGAGGCGCGACTGCGGACGACGGAAAAGCTGCGCGTCATCGGCAGGCGCCAGCAGCTTTTGCGCATCGATCGCGAGGTAGCGCCGTCGACCGAGCTCCTCGCCTCGCGCCTGCCCGCGTTCCGCGCGGCGCTGCGCGAGTGCGACGTGGTCCTCCTCTCGGACTATGGAAAGGGCGGGCTTGCGCACATCGCCTCGATGATTCGCGACGCGCGGCGCGCCGGGAAGGCGGTGCTCGTCGACCCGAAGGGAAACGAGTACTCGCGCTACAAGGGCGCCACGCTCCTAACGCCGAACCTCAAGGAACTCGCCGACGTCGTCGGCGAGTGGACCGGCGAGGCGGAGCTTGCCCGCAAGGCGCACGCGCTGAGAGAAAAGCTCGGACTGGAAGCCCTGCTCCTCACGAGGGGCGAGCAGGGCATGACGCTCTTCAAGAAGGCGCGCAGGACAGTCCACGTGAAGGCGGAAAAGCGCGAAGTCTCGGACGTGACCGGCGCCGGCGACACGGTGATCGCGACCCTGGCGGTCATGATTGCGGCGGGCGAAAAGCTCGAGGCGGCGGTGCGGCTCGCAAACCGCGCCGGCGGCATCAAGGTCACCAAGTTCGGGACCGCGGAAGTCACGCGCGCGGAGCTCTTCGCGTGAGCGGCTATTGCATTGTCACTGGCGCGGCCGGCTTCATCGGCTCGCGGCTCGTGCGCGGGCTGAACGCTCGCGGCGTGAGCGAGATCATCGCGGTGGACAACCTCCAGCACGCGGACAAGTTCCGCAATCTCGCGGCGTGCGAGATCGCGGATTACCTCGACCAGGCCGAGCTCCCGGGCGCGCTCGAGCGGCTCGAGGGCTCCGTCGAGGCGGTCTTCCACCAGGGCGCATGCTCCGACACGATGGAGTCCGACGGCCGGTACATGATGGAGAACAACTACCGGTATTCGGTGCGGCTCCTCGAGTGGGCGCTCGAGGAAGAGACCCCCTTCCTCTACGCGTCGTCCGCGTCGGTCTACGGCGCCGGGCCCGTGTTCCGCGAGGAGCGGGCGGCGGAGCGGCCGCTGAACGTGTACGCCTATTCCAAGTTTCTCTTCGACCAGCACGTCCGGAAGGTTCTCGCCGATTCGCATTCCCAGGTCGCCGGCCTGCGCTACTTCAACGTCTACGGCCCCAACGAGGCCCACAAGGGGCGCATGGCCTCGGTGGCCTTCCACGCCTTCCAGCAGTTCCGCGCCGAGGGACGCGTGAAGCTCTTCGTGGGCTCCGACGGCTACGGGAACGGCGAGCAGCGCCGCGATTTCGTCCACGTGGACGACGCGGTCGCCCTGAACCTCTGGCTCCTCGAGCGCGGCAGCGTCTCCGGCATCTTCAACTGCGGGACGGGGCGCGCGCAGACCTTCAACGAAGTGGCCGCGGCGGTGATCAATACCCTGCGCGGGACGCGTCTTTCGCCGAGGCAGCTCGCGGAGGAGAATCTCATCGAGTACATCCCCTTCCCGCCGGCCCTCGCCGGCAAGTACCAGAGCTTCACGCAGGCCGACCTCGGCCGGCTGCGCGCGGCGGGCTACGCCGGCGAGTTCAGGCCGGTGGAGGAGGGCGTCGCCTCCTACGCGAAAGAGCTTGCACGGGCATGAACCGCACCATCGAAGACTTCATCGGCAACACGCCCCTCGTCCGGCTCCAGCGCCTGCCCGGACCGGAGAACGCGAGGAACGGCAACGTGATCCTCGCGAAGCTCGAGGGCAACAACCCGGCAGGCTCGGTGAAGGACCGGCCGGCGATCTCCATGATCCGGCACGCGGAAGAGCGCGGGCGCATCAAGCGCGGCGACACGCTCATCGAGGCGACTTCCGGAAATACCGGCATCGCGCTCGCAATGGCGGCGGCGATCCGCGGCTATCGCATGGTGCTGATCATGCCCGAGCACCTCTCGGTGGAGCGTCGCCAGGCGATGCGCGCCTTCGGCGCCGAGATCGTGCTCACGCCGCAAAAGGGCGGGATGGAAGCCGCCCGCGACCTCGCCGACCGCATGGTCGCCGACGGCAAGGGCATCATGCTCGACCAGTTCGCCAATCCCGACAACCCGCTCGTGCACTACGAGACCACGGGGCCGGAGATCTGGCGCGACACGCAAGGGAAGATCACGCACTTCGTCTCAAGCATGGGCACCACCGGGACCATCATGGGGTGCTCGCGCTTCCTCAAGGAGAAGAGGGAGAAGATCGAGATCGTCGGCTGCCAGCCGGAGGAGGGCTCGCAGATTCCCGGCATCCGCAAGTGGCCGGAGGCGTACCTGCCGAAGATCTTCGAGCGCTCGCGCGTCGATCGGGTCGAGTCCGTCAGCCAGGCCGAGGCCGAGGAAATGACGCGGCGGCTCGCCCGCGAAGAAGGCATCTTCGCCGGCATCTCCTCCGGCGGCGCCATACACGTGGCGCTGCGCATCTCCAGGGCGCTGCGCAACGCCGTCATCGTGAGCATCGTGTGCGACCGCGGCGATCGCTACCTCTCCACGGGCGTTTTCCCGGACTGAGCAGGAAGTGACGCCGGTCCTCGCCTTCGACATCGAGACGATTCCCGACTGCGCGGGGCTTCGCAAGCTCTACGAGCTCCCGGCGGACCTGCCGGATGCCGACGTGGCGGAGCTCGCCTTCCAGAAGCGCCGCGTTCAGAGCGGCGGCACGAGCGATTTCCTGCCGCCGCACCTGCACCGCGTCGTGGTGATCTCCTGCGTGCTGCGGAACGACGACGGCCTGCGCATCTTCTCCATCGGCGAGCCCGAGTCGGACGAGCCGGCGGCGATCCAGCGGTTCTTCGAGGGCATCAACAAGTACGTGCCGCAGATCGTGTCGTGGAACGGGCGAAACTTCGACTTGCCGGTGCTCGTGTCGCGCGGCCTCGTCCATTCGGTAACCGCCCAGTGCTTCTGGCAGACGGGGGCCGACGGGAAGGACCCTTTCCGGTTCAACAACTACATCAACCGGTTCCACGACCGGCACCTCGACCTCATGGACGTGCTTTCGCTCTACGGCATGCGCGGCTCGCCGCTCGACGAGCTTTCCCGGCTCGCGGGGTTCCCGGGCAAGCTCGGGGTGGGCGGCGCCTCCGTGTGGGACAGCTATCGCCGCGGCGAGATCGCCGCGATCCGGGACTACTGCGAGGCCGACTGCGCGAACACCTACCTCCTCTACCTGCGCTTCCAGCAGATGCGCTGCGCGATCGCGCAGGACCAATATCGCCGCGAGCTGGACCTCTTGAGGAAGTTCGTCGAAAAGCAGGACCAAGGCCACTGGCGGGAGTTCCTCGCGCGCTGGACCGCTTGACGCTGCACATCGATTCGCTGGATGCGGAAGGCCGCGGCGTCGCGCGCAGCGCCGAAGGCAAGGTCGTCTTCGTCGAGGGCGGGCTCCCCGGCGAGGACGTGCTCTTCGAGTCCGGCAGGAAGAAAGCCCGGCACGAGCTCGCGCGCGCGGTCTCGATCCTCGAGCCTTCCGCGAGCCGCGTGCCGCCGCGCTGCCGGCACTTCGGCGTCTGCGGCGGCTGCGCGCTGCAGCACGCCGACATGCGCACGCAGATGGCGGCGAAGCAGCGCTGGCTGGAGGAAAACCTGGCGCGAATCGGCAAGGTCCGCGCCGAGGCGCTGCTGCCGATCCTGTACGGCCCGGACTGGCACTACCGCACGCGGGCGCGGCTCTCCGTGCGCCGCGTGCCGAAGAAGGGCGGCGTCCTCGTCGGGTTCCGGGAGAAGCGCTCCACGTACGTAGCCGACATGAGGATGTGCCCGGTGCTGCCCGACAAGGTCTCCAGGCTCATCGTCGAGCTGAAGGCCCTGATCGAATGCCTTTCCATCAACGACCGCATTCCCCAGGTCGAGGTCGCTTGCGGCGAGGATTCGACGATCCTTGTTTTCCGCCATCTTCTTCCACTGACGGACGGTGACCTCGAGAAGCTGCGCAGCTTCGGGCGCGCGTTCCAGGTGCATGTCTGGCTGCAGCCGAAAGGTCCTGAATCGGCGCACGGCGAGGGCGAGCTTCACTACGAGCTGCCGGAGTTCCGCGTGCGCATCGCCTTCCGGCCGACCGAGTTCACGCAGGTGAACTCGGCGGTCAACCGCGCGCTCGTGTCGCGCGCCGTGCGCCTGCTCGATCCGCGGCCCGGCGAGCGCGTCGCGGATCTTTTCTGCGGGCTCGGCAACTTCTCGCTGCCCCTGGCGCGCTCGGGCGCGCAGGTGGTGGGCTTCGAGGGCAGCGCGAGCCTCATCGAGCGGGCTCGGCAGAACGCGCTTGCCAACGGACTGGTGGCCCAGTTCGAGGTGCGCGACCTCTTCAAGCACGACATCAATGCGTTCGGCCCGTTCGACAAGCTCCTCGTCGATCCGCCGCGCGAGGGGGCCGTCGATCTCGTCAAGTCACTGCCGGACCCGTGGCCGGCGAGGATCGTATACGTGTCCTGCGATCCGGCGACGCTCGCCCGCGACGCCGGCATCCTCGTGCACGCCAAGGGGTTCGCGCTCCGCGCCGCCGGCGTGGTGAACATGTTCCCCCACACGGCGCACGTCGAATCCATCGCGCTCTTCGAGCGGGGCTGAAACAAAAAGGGCGCCCGAAGGCGCCCCTGGATGGCGAAGCGAAGCCTTTTGCGCTAGTCGCGGTCCCCGCCCAGCGCCAGGAGCAGCTGGAGCAGGCTCGAGAAGATGTTGAGGAGGCTGATGTAGACGCCCGTCGTCGCGAGGATGTAGTTCGTCTCGCCGCCGCGCACGATGCGGTTCAGGTCGTACAGCAGGTAGAGCGAGAAGAGCACGATCACCAGCGTGGAGATCGTCAGCGCGAGCGCCGGGATGTGCAGGAACATGTTCGCGACGATCGCCACGAGCAGCGCGATCATGCCGACGAACAGGAACTTGCCCATGAACGAGAAGTCGCGCTTGGTGGTCGTCGCAACCGCGCCCATCGCGAAGAAGATGACCCCCGTGCCCGCGGCCGCGTAGCCTACGAGCTGCATGCCGTTACGCATGGAGAGCGCCACGTTCAGCAGAGGCCCCAGGAGAGCGCCCATCACGAAGGTCAGCACGAAAAGCAGCGCGATGCCCACGCCGCTGTTTCGGTTCGCCGCGATGCCGAACTGCAGGCCGATGGTCGCCGCGAGCATGATCACGAACGTGAGGATGGGGTTCGCCATCATCACGCCGGCGAGCTGGATGCCGAGCGCGGCGCCCGCGATGGTCGGCACCATCGTGGCCGCGAGCAGCAGGTAGGTGTTGCGCAGGACGCGCTGTCCCTGCGCCGCATCGACGGCGACCTCGGCCGGCTCATAGGCGCCGGCGGAGCGGCCGAAAGCCTGTTCTTCGGTTCTGACGGGTTTGAGTTCCATTTGTATCCTCCAGAGCGGGTAAGACTACCAAAGCCGCGCGGGGTTTCAATGACCGTACAGGGGCGGCGAAGCTAAAATGCGGGCCGGACAGGGTTTTTTCAAGCCCCGGAGAGTTGGCAGAGCGGTCGAATGCGGCGGTCTTGAAAACCGCTAGTCCGAAAGGGCTCGGGGGTTCGAATCCCTCACTCTCCGCCATTCGCCGCCGAGCGTTGACAATGCCTTACCCGCCCCGCGGCGGGGCGGGCTAGCATCCTTCGCAATCTTGCGGGAGGCAAGGGCGCCGTGCAGCTGATCCTTGAAGCCGTGGTCGTGAAGTGCCCCGCGTGCGGGCACCGCGACTTCCGTCCACCGGAAGAGCCGCTGCCGCTCGGCAGCGCGCTTACCTGCGGCCACTGCGGCGCGAAGTCCTTCTACCGGGAGCTCGAGGAGCAGGTCAAGGCGACGCTGGAGCGCCCGGCCGGCTAGGCGCGGTTCTCCGGTAGGCGGCGCGTTCGGGCTTTCGGTACCATAGCGCCCGAGGAGGAGACACCATGACCGTGACCCGCAGGACCGCCCTCGCGGCGGCCGTTTCGCTGTCGCTCTGCGCCGTGCCGGCGCTCGTGCTGGGCCAGGGCGCCAAGGACTCGAAGGACCCCATCCGCATCGCCTACATCGACCCGCTCTCGGGCGGCATGGCGAACGTCGGCGAGCAGGGGCTTGCGGAGTTCCGCTTCGACCTCGATCAGATCAACAAGCGCGGCGGCGTGCTCGGCGGCCGCAAGCTCGAGATCGTCCCGTTCGACAACAAGGTGAGCCCGCAGGAGTCGCTCAACCAGCTGAAGCGGGTCATCGACCAGGACATCCGCTTCATCACGCAAGGCAACGGCTCCTCCGTGGCGGGCGCGCTCATCGAGGCGGTGAACCGGCACAACGAGCGCAACCCCGGCAAGGAGATCCTCTTCCTCAACTATGCCGCGGTGGACCCCGCGTTCACGAACGACAAGTGCTCGTTCTGGCATTTCCGCTTCGACGCGAACAGCGACATGAAGATGGAGGCGCTGACCACGCTCCTAGCCAAGGACAAGAAGGTGAAGAAGGTCTACCTCATCAACCAGGATTATTCCTTCGGCCACGCGGTTCGCAAGGCGGCGCGCGAGGACCTGGCGAGGAAGCGGCCCGACATCGAGATCGTGGGCGACGACCTGCATCCGCTCGCGCAGGTGAAGGACTTCTCGCCCTACGTCGCGAAGATCAAGGCTTCTGGCGCGGACAGCGTGATCACCGGCAACTGGGGCAACGACATGTCGCTCCTCGTGAAGGCGGGGCGCGACGCGGGCCTCAACGTCGATTGGTACACGTACTACGCGGGCGGCCTGGGCACGCCGACCGCGATGGGCGAAGCCGCCGCCGGGCACGTGAAGATCATCGCCGAATACCACTCGAACGTGGCGAACAACAAGGCGGCGAAGTACGACGCCGAATACCGCAAGCAGGCGCCCAAGGGCAACCCGGACTTCTACTACCTGCGCGGCAAGCTCATGCTCGACATGCTCGCCGCGGCCATCAACAAGGCGGGCTCCGCCGATCCGAAAGCGGTGGCCTACGCGCTCGAGGGGATGAAGTACGAAGGCGACATGGGCGAGGTCGAGATGCGCAAGACCGACCACCAGCTCATCCAGCCGCTCTACCTCTTCACGCTGGTGAAGTCGGCCGCGAAGGGCGGCCCGAAGGAAGCGAAGATCGACATGGAAGGCAGCGGCCTCGCGCCCATCACCGATGCGCGGATCGAGGGTTACGTGTCGGCGCAGCCGACGAGCTGCCAGATGAAGCGGCCATAAGCCCTTTCGTCCGCGAATCCACGACGGGGGCGTAGCGGCCCCCGTTTTTTATGGAATTCGTCCTCGTCCAGACCCTGAACGGCATCAGCTACGGGCTGCTGCTCTTCATGCTCTCCTCAGGGCTGACGCTCGTGTTCTCGCTCATGGGCGTGCTGAACTTCGCGCACGCGAGCTTCTACATGATGGGCGCCTACTTCGCCTACCAGATCAGCTCGAAGATCGGTTTCTGGCCCGCGCTCGTGCTCGCGCCGCTCTTCGTGGGGGCGTTCGGCATGCTCGTCGAGCGCTTCGGCCTGCGAAGGGTCCACCGCCACGGCCACGTCGCGGAGCTCCTCTTCACCTTCGGGCTCGCCTACCTCATCGAGGAGGCGACGCACCTCATCTGGGGCCGCTCGGCGGTCGAGTACCGCGTGCCGCCGGAGCTCGACGGGCCGCTCTTCCAGATCGTCGGCTCCCAGTACCCGATCTACCGCGGCTTCATGATGCTCGTCGCCGTGGCGATGCTCGTCTCCATCTGGCTCGCGCTCACGCGCACCCGCATCGGCCTCGTGATCCAGGCGGCGCTCTCCCACCCGCAGACGGTCGAGGCGCTCGGCCACAACGTGCCGCGCGTGTTCATGCTCGTCTTCGGCGGCGGCGCGGCGCTCGCCGGCCTCGCCGGCGTGATCGGCGGCAATGCCTTCGTCACCGAGCCCGGCATGGCGGCCGCCGTCGGGCCGATCATCTTCGTCACCGTGGTCGTCGGCGGAATGGGCTCCCTCGCGGGCGCCTTCATCGCATCGCTCCTCATCGGCTGCATGCAGACCTTCGCCATCTCGCTCGACTGGCCGCTCTTCTTCGGCCTAAAGCTCTCGCAAGTCGCGCCGGTGCTGCCCTATCTCCTCATGGTGCTGCTGCTCATCGTCCGCCCGAAAGGCCTCATGGGCACGAGGGAAGGATGAGACACCTTGCCGCCTGGGGCGGCGCCGCGGCGCTCTTCGTCGCCGCGCCGCTCATCTTCCCCGGGAGCTTCGCTCTGACGCTGCTCACGCAGATGGGCACGCTCATCATCTTCGCGCTTTCGTACAACATGCTCCTCGGGCAGGCCGGCATGCTGTCCTTCGGCCATGCCGTGTATTCCGGCCTGGGCGCCTTCTGCGCCGTGCACGCCCTCAACTACGCCGGCAGGGCGGGGCTGTGGCTTCCCTTGCCG
>JAFAGU010000049.1 GCA_019237595.1 Betaproteobacteria bacterium
AAGATCGCCGAGGGCAATCCCGGCGAAGTGATGGCGAACCCCGAGGTGATCCGCGCCTACCTCGGGAGCGCGGCGCACTGATGCTGAAGCTCGAGGGCGTCAGCGCCGCCTACGGCAACGTCCCCGCGATCCGCGGCGTCTCGATCGACGTGGGCGAGGGCGAGGCCGTCGGCCTCCTCGGCGCGAACGGCGCCGGCAAGAGCACCACCCTTCGCGCTATCTCCGGCCTCGTGCGCCTCACCGCCGGGCGGATCAGCTTCATGGGGCAGGACCTCGCCTCGATCCCGCCGTACCGCGTCACCGAGCTCGGCATCGCGCACGTCCCCGAAGGGCGGCAGGTCTTCCCGGAAATGAGCGTGCAGGAAAACCTCGTCGTCGGCTCCTATGCGCCTCGCGCCAAGCCCGAGCGCGCCCGCTCGCTCGAGCTCGTCTACGGCATCTTCCCGCGCCTCGCCGAGCGGCGGGACCAGCTCGCCGGCACCATGAGCGGCGGCGAGCAGCAGATGCTGGCCGTCGGCCGCGGCATGATGCTCAAGCCCCGCCTTCTCATGCTCGACGAGCCCTCGCTCGGCCTCGCGCCCGTCATGTGCGACGTCACCTTCGAGAAAATCAGCGAGATCCACAAGATGGGCACCGCCATCCTGCTCGTCGAGCAGAACGTCTCTCGCGCCCTATCGCTTGTGCAACGCGCCTACGTCCTCGAGAGTGGCTCCATCATCATGCACGGCACGAGCGCAGAGCTCGCGAACAACAAGCAGGTCCAGGCAGCTTACCTAGGGATCTGACCGAACCCAGTCGCGCGAGCGCCTCACGGCCTCGCGCCAGTGCTGCATGCGCTGCTGTGCATCGTCCCTGGACATGCGAGGCTCGAAGCGCTTGTCGAGCTGCCAGTGTGAAGACAGTTCGTCTCGAGATTTCCAGAGGGCGGTGGTGAGGCCGGCGAGGTAGGCGGCGCCGAGGGCGGTGGTCTCGAGGACTTTCGGGCGAAGGACGGGGACGCCGAGGAGGTCGGCCTGGAATTGCATGAGGAGGTCGTTCGCGGCGGCGCCGCCATCGACGCGGAGCTCCTTGAGCGATTCCTTCGAGTCTTTCTGCATCGCGTCGAGGACGTCGGCGCTCTGGAAGGCGATGGATTCGAGCGCGGCGCGGGCGAGGTGGGCGCGAGAGGTGCCGCGCGTGATGCCGAGGATCGCGCCGCGGGCGTTGGCGTCCCAGTAGGGCGCTCCGAGGCCGGTGAAGGCCGGAACGAGGTAGACGTCGCCGGAGTCGAGGACGCTCGCGGCGAGGCGCTCGATCTCGGAGGACGACGAGAAGAACTGCAGTTCGTCGCGGAGCCACTGCACGACGGCGCCGGCGATGAAGACGCTGCCCTCGAGCGCGTATTCGCGCTGGTCGACCTTGGTCTGCGCGCAGGCGGTAGAGATCAATCCGTGCGACGAAGAAACGGCCTGCTCGCCGGTGTGCAGGAGCATGAAGCAGCCGGTGCCGTAGGTGTTCTTCGCCATGCCCTTCTCGTAGCAGCCCTGGCCGAACATCGCGGCCTGCTGGTCGCCCGCGATGCCGGCGATGACGAGCGGCTCGCCGAAGACGTCCTTGCCGAGCATGCCGAAGGCGTGCGAGGAGGGGTGCACGTCGGGCAGGATCGCGCGCGGCACGCGCAGGAGCTTGAGGAGCTCCTCGTCCCAGTCGCCCATGTGGATGTTGAAGAGCATGGTGCGCGAGGCGTTCGAGGGATCGGTGACGTGCGTGCGGTTGCCGGTGAGCTGCCACACGAGCCAGGTGTCCACGGTGCCGAAGGCGAGCTCGCCGCGCTCGGCGCGTGCGCGGGCGCCGGGCACGTTGTCCAGCAGCCAGGAGATCTTGGTGCCGCTGAAGTAGGGATCGATCACGAGCCCGGTGCGCTCGGCGATGAGGCTTCCCGCGCCCACTTCCTTGAGCTCCTCGCAGATCGACGTGGTGCGCCGGTCCTGCCACACGATCGCGTTCGCGATCGGCTCGCCGCTCTGGCGGTCCCAGAGGATCGTGGTCTCGCGCTGGTTGGTGATGCCGACGCCCATCACCTCCGACATGGGAACCGGTTTCTTCTGGAACACCTCGCGCGCGACCGCGCGCTGCGTGCGGAAGATCTCGACCGGATCGTGCTCCACCCAGCCCGGGCGCGGATAGATCTGCTGGAACTCGCGCTGCGCGACGGCGACCGCATTACCCTCGGCGTCGAAGAGGATCGCGCGCGAGCTGGTCGTGCCCTGGTCGAGGGCGAGGACGTACTTCATCGGGGCCGATTGTAGCTATTACTTGCTAGAATCCGCGCCCATGCCGCTGCCCCTCACCGACGTCGAGCGCGAGCTCACCCACACGCGGCGGGTGCGGTACGAGGGCTACAAGCGCGCAGACGGTTTCTGGGACATCGAGGCGCACCTCACCGACGTCAAGAACCACGACTACAAGCTGAAGACCGGCGTGCGCCGCGCAGGCCAGCCGATCCACGAGATGTGGGTGCGCATCACCATCGACCGCTCGTTCACGATCGTCGCCGCGGCGGCTTCCTCCGACGTCGTTCCCTATCCGGGCGGTTGCGAAAAAATTGCGCCCGCCTACCGCAAGCTCGTCGGCCTGAGCCTCATCCGCGGCTTCAGGAAGAACGTGCACGAGCTCTTCGGAGCCGTGAAGGGCTGCACGCACATGACCGAGATGCTCGCGGGACTGCCCACCGCCGCCATCCAGACCTTCGCGGGCGAGGTGCCCGAAGAGCGCGAGGACGGGCCGAAGCCCTTCCAGCTCGACCAGTGCCACGCGCTCGAGACGACCACCGAGACCGTCCGTCAGTGGTATCCCAAGTGGTATAGAGGAGGCAAAGCAGCGTGAAGATCCACGAGTACCAGGGGAAAGAGCTCTTCCGAAAATACGGCGTGCCGACGCCGCGCGGGATTCCCGCGTTTTCCGTCGACGAGGCGGTCGAGGCGGCGAAGAAGCTGGGCGGCAACGTCTGGGTCGTGAAGGCCCAGATCCACGCCGGTGGCCGCGGCAAGGGCGGCGGTGTGAAGGTGGCGAAGACTCTCGAGCAGGTCAGGGAATTTTCAAAGCAGATATTGGGGATGCAGCTCAAGACGCACCAGACCGGTCCCGACGGCCAGAAGGTGCGGCGCCTCCTGATCGAAGAAGGCGCGGACATCAAGAAGGAGCTCTACGCCGGCATGGTGGTGGACCGCGGCACGCAGAAGGTCGTGCTGATGGCCTCCTCCGAGGGCGGCATGGACATCGAGGAAGTCGCCGCGCATACGCCGGAGAAGATCCACAAGGTCTTCATCGACCCGCAGAACGGCCTCACGGACCGCGAGGCGACCGAAGTCGCGCGCAAGATCGGCTTGCCGGAGTCTGCCGTGGGCGAAGCCGCCGAGCTCTTCAAGAAGCTGTACAAGACTTTTTGGGATACGGACGCCTCGCTTGTCGAGGTCAATCCTCTGGTGCTAACCGGTGGGGGAAAAGTCGTTGCATTAGATTCAAAGATCAACTTCGACGACAACGCGCTCTTCCGGCATCCGGACATCGTGGCGATGCGCGACCTCGACGAGGAGGATCCGCTCGAGATCGAGGCGTCGAAGTACGACCTGAACTACATCTCGCTCGACGGTAACATCGCCTGCATGGTGAACGGCGCGGGCCTCGCCATGGCGACGATGGACACGGTGAAGCTCTTCGGCGGCGCGCCCGCCAACTTCCTCGACGTCGGCGGCGGCGCCACGGCGGAGAAGGTCACCGCCGCATTCAAGATCATGCTCTCCAACCCGAAGGTGAAGGCGATCCTCGTCAACATCTTCGGCGGCATCATGAAGTGCGACACCATCGCCACCGGAGTCGTAGCCGCGGCGCGCGAGGTGAACCTCAAGGTGCCGCTCGTCGTGCGCATGAAGGGCACGAACGAGGACCTCGGCAAGAAGATCCTCAAGGACTCCGGCCTGCCGATCATCTCGGCCGACAACATGGGGGATGCGGGGAAGAAGGTCGTGGCGGCGATCGCGAAGAAGAAAAACGTTGCCGTGAAGAAGAAGGCAAAGCCGGCCGCGAAAAAGAAACCCGCGAAGAAAGCTCCGAAGAAATCGAAATCCCGGGGAAAGAAGGAGAAATGAGCATCCTCATCGACCGCAGGACGCGCGTGGTGACGCAGGGCATCACCGGCAAGACGGGCCAGTTCCACACGCAGACGAGCCGCGCCTACGCCCACGGCAAGGAATGCTTCGTCGCCGGCGTGAATCCGAAGAAAGCGGGGGAGAATTTCGAAGGCATCCCGATCTTCGGGACGGTCAAGGATGCAAAAGAAAAGGCGGGCGTGAATACGTCCGTCATCTACGTCCCGCCGCCCTTCGCGGCGGCGGCGATCTGGGAGGCGGTGGAGGCGGACCTCGACCTCGTCATCTGCATCACCGAGGGCATCCCGGTGCGCGACATGGTCGAGGTGCGCGACCGCATGCGCAAGCAAAACCGCAAGACCAGGCTCGTCGGCCCCAATTGCCCGGGCGTCATCACGCCGGGCGAGATCAAGATCGGCATCATGCCCGGCCACATCCACAAGCCGGGCCCGGTCGGCGTGGTGTCCCGGAGCGGCACGCTGACTTACGAGGCGGTGGGGCAGCTCACCGAGCTCGGCATCGGCCAGTCGAGCGCTGTCGGCATCGGCGGCGACCCGGTGAACGGCCTCAAGCATATCGACGTGATGAAGCTCTTCAACGACGACCCGAAGACCGACGCCGTGATCATGATCGGCGAGATCGGCGGCTCGGACGAGGAGGAGGCCGCGCGCTGGGTGAAGAAGAACATGAAGAAGCCCGTGGTCGGCTTCATCGCCGGCATCACGGCGCCCCCGGGGAAGCGCATGGGCCACGCGGGCGCGATCATCTCCGGCGGCAAGGGCACGGCCGCCGAGAAGATCGAGGCGCTCGAGGCGGCAGGCATCAAGGTCGCGCCGACGCCCGCCGAAATGGGCACCACGCTGAAGAGCCTGTTGTCCTAGCCTTGAGATCCCCGCTCTGTCGGGATAGCTAGGCCCGATGCGAAACCTCGGGCTGGGATGCGTCGTGGCGTTGGCC
>JAFAGU010000380.1 GCA_019237595.1 Betaproteobacteria bacterium
CTGACGAAGAATCCGGTCTGCGAAAAGAGGAGGTAGCTCCCGAGTTCCACTGAATTGATCGTCTTCTGCGGCCTCCAGCCGCAGAGCGAATACAACCATCTTGCTGGCTTATTGTCGCTCGCTACAAACCCCCACAGTCGCTGGAAGCCGAGGGTCTTGACATGCCCGTCGAACGCCGACAGCAACGCATTCGCGTTGCCACCGCCTCTAAACTCGGGCTCGAGGAAAAAGTCGAACGCATAAGCCTCCCGCGGCTGCAAGCGAATGCCATAGCGCGCGAGATGAGGGTGCGCTCGCTCGCCCGAGAGCCTGGAGTCCACCCACCACACGAAGCCTACGATCCTGCCGTCGACTTCCGCGAACAGCACGGAGTAACCGCGCCGGGCGAAGAGTCGCAGGCGCTCGAGGTCGTCCGCGTCGAGGTGCCGCGCCGCGTCTATCGCCTCGAGGAGCGCGGGATCGCGCCCGTTGAACGCGCGATAGGACAGCGGCGAGCCGGGCGAAGCAATATCCCCATCCGCAAGATCCTTGCTCATCACGATATCGCTATGAAACCGCACGAGCCGCCATAAGACTCGCCGGTAGTATCGCGCGATGGCGGCTTTCCAGCGCCCGGTGCGAAGCCGCGTCGCAAGGCTCGGAAGATTGGCGGACACCGGGATGGTCATTGCCGGTTCGCCAGGGCCTTCTTGTCCACTTTGCCGGTAGAAGTCTTCGGCAGGGATTGGAGGAATGCCACGTCTTCCGGAACCATGTACCTGGGCAGGAATCTGGCGCAGTGCTGCTGGATCTCCCGCGCCTCGATGAGCTCGCCATCGCGCGTAACCACGAACGCCCTGATCCTATTTCCGATGTCAGGGTCCGGAACGGGCACGACCGCCGTCTCCAGAACCTGCGGGTGCCGGTAGATCGCCGACTCCACCTCGCCCGCCTCGATCCGGTAGCCGCGGCTCTTGATCATGTGGTCCCGCCGCCCTCGAAAGAGATAGGAGCCATCTTCGCCAAGCACGACGATGTCGCCAGTCCTGTACACGATTTCCCGGGAATGGCCTTGACACGGGTTCTGCACGAACACTTTGCCAGTCTTCTGCGGATCCCCCCAGTAGCCCTGGGCGACGTTCGGCCCTCGCGCGTAGAGCTCGCCCTCGACACCCGGCTGCGTGACAACACGGCCTTCGTCATCCACCACGAAGACGTCGACGTTTGCGCACGCTTTGCCGATGGGCAGTGGCGGAGCGCCCTCGTCCGGCACGCCAGATACGTAGTGGTACGTGATAACGTTGGTTTCGGTCGGCCCATAGAGATTGCAGTACTTGGGCCTCGGCACCAACTGCATCAACTCGCGGAGATACCTGATCGGAAAGACCTCGCCGGCGAAGAGGACGAGACGCAGGCGCTCGTAACGCAAGCGCTCGAGCCGGCCGCGCCGCACCATCATCGTGAGGATGGATGGCACTGAATACCAGATGGTGATGCCGTTGCGATCGATCCACTCCGCGAGCCGCCAGGGAAAGTAAGCGAGCTCCTCCGGAACGATCGCAAGCGTCGCACCCGCCTTCATCGCCACGAAGACGTCGAAAATCGTGAGGTCGAAGTGGTACGGTGCGTGGTTGGAAAGGACGTCGTCCCGGGTGACCTGGAATTCGTCGCACGCCCAGCCCACAAAGTTGAGCGCGTTGATGTGCGAGATCATCACGCCCTTCGGCGTACCCGTGGATCCCGACGTGTATAGGATGTAGGCGAGGTCGCTGGAAAGCGTCGCGATTCTCGGCGAGTCGGTGGCCGGGTGGGCGAGCACCTCGTCGTAGGACACCATGGGTGCCGCAAATCCGGCCAGGAGCGGGCCGTGTGCCATAAGAATGACCTTGAGTGCGCGCTCCGCAGTGTTGATGTCTTGCACATGATCGAGAAACGCCGGAACGCTGACGAGAAGCCGGATATCACAGTCATCAACGATGTATCGGACTCGATCCGAAGGTGCGCCGGGATCGAGCGGTACGTAAACACCGCCTGCCTTCAGGATGCCGTGAATCGCGACGATGGCAGCATCGGATTTCGGCATCCAGATGCCCACCCGGTCTCCACGCTGCAGGCCGTGCTCGAGGAGAACGTGGGCGAGCCTGGTCGAGAGGCGGTCGAGCTCGGCGTACGTGAGGACCGACTCGCCGAACGTGACGGCCGGCTTGTCGGGAAAACGCCTTGCTGATTGCTCCAGCAGGTGGTTCAAAAGGAAATCCATGTTGCGAGAGCTCCGGCGGTTCAAAGTCCCAAGCTTCGGGCGATAGTGTTCCTCTGGATCTCGGACGTGCCGGAATAGAGCCGCCCTCCCACTGCGTCGCGCAGGCTTCGCTCGACCTGGCATTCCGTGGTGTAGCCGTAGCCGCCATGGACCTGGATCGCGTCCAGGGAGGACTGGAGGCAGCTTTCGCTGACATAAAGTTTGGTCATGGCCGCTTCCATGTCGCTCAGCCGGCCCTGCTGGAGAAGCCATGCGGCGTGATACAGCAGCAAACGCGAGGTCTCGAAGCGAACCTGCATATCGACGATGCGGTTCGCCACTGCCTGGAAGCCGCCAATCGGCTGCCCGAACTGCTTTCGCTCGCGGGCGTAGGCGACGCAGGCCTCGATTTGGCGTTCCATGGCTCCGATGCCGAACGCGAGGATCAGCGTCCGCTCCCACTGCATGCTCGCCGTGAAGAGCCGCTGTCCCATTCCTACCCTGCCCAGACGGTTGGCCGCAGGCACGACGCACTCGTGGAGGAAGACCTCGCTCATTGGGGAGGTGCGCAGTCCGAGCTTGCCGATCGGCTTGCCGACCATGAGGCCCGCCGAGCCCTTCTCCACGAGAAAGGCCGTTATGCCCATGAAGCCGGCGCCCTTGTCGGTCGTGGCGAAGACAAGGAACACGTCGGCCACCGGTGCATTCGTGATGAAGGTCTTGCTGCCGTTGAGAACGTAGCAGTCGCCGTTGCGCGTCGCAGTCGTCGAAAGGCCGAAGGCGTCCGATCCGGAGCCGGGCTCGCTCAGGCAGAAGGCGCCAATCCTCTCGCCGGAGCACATCGGTTGCAGATACCGCGCCTTCTGCTCTTCCGTGCCGAATTGCGCGAGCGGCATCTGGACGCTGACCATCTGCGCGGCGATCGCGAAGAGCAGGCCATGATCTGCGCAGGCATAGCCAAGTGCTTGCATGACGACGGCCAGCGTGACCAAGTCGGCTCCGCTCCCGCCGTACTCCCTCGGGAAAGGCAGGCCCTGGATGCCCATCTTCGCGCACCGGCGCCAGCCCTTGAGGCTGAACTCGTTGGCGGCGTCGCGAGCCACTACATCGTCATTGAGCTCGCGCCGGGCGAAGCGGATGACCTCGCTGCGCATGCTGATTTGATCTTCGGTCAGCGAGAAATCCATCGCAGCAGCCTCTTGCCAGGAAGGGTGGGAAGCGCGTCAGCGCATTTTTGACTGAACGAACCGGCACAGCGACTCGATGTCCCGGAAGTTCTCGGGAACGATATCTTCGTCCGATATCCGGATCGGAAAGCGGTCTTCGAGGAAGAGCATGAGCTTCACGATCGCAAGGGAGTCCACGATGCCCTGCGCCAGGAGGTTGTCGCGGGGCTGGACAGTTGCAATTCGCCGCACGCGCGCAAGCTCGTGAATGATGCCGGTGATATCCTCTACGACGGCATCCATGAAGCACTCCTGACCATGGACCAAGCCTACGGCCAAGTCCGTGAAGCGCGTATGCGTAGCTATAGTCCGACGAGGGTTGGCGCCACAGCGCCACAGCGCCATCTAGACGGGTAGCCCTACATCAGCCTTTTACGCCCAACCGCTTGATGTCTGCTCTGGGCCAGAAGTGGACACCTGTCGGGTACTTGTCGACGCTAAACTAGCGCGCTCGACATGCGTATCTTCATTGTCACGGCGTTAGCTGCCGCTTCCGTATCGTCCGCCTTCGCGCAAGGTGTCTACCGATGCACGGACGCCAGCGGCCGCACCATCTACACGGACGAGCCCAAGACGGGGAACTGCGTGTCCCAGAAGTTGGAGGCACCGGCAGATCCTGCAGCCGGCAAAGCGCCGGGGCTCAGGGAAGGCGAGAGGCAGCTCCTCGAGCAGGCGAACGCCCGCGCCGCCATGCTCGATAGCGCCACGGCCGACGTGGTCACAGCATTCAATGCCCTGCGCGCCGCCGAAGCGCGCCGCGACCAGGGCGTCGAGCCTCTGGAGGGCGAGCGCTCCGGGAGGCGCTTCCGTCGCGAGTATGTGGAGCGCCAGCAGGCGCTACAGCGCGATGTCGACGAGGCGCAGGCACAACTCGACGCCGCACTCGCGAGGCGCAACGCATTGCGCTAAGCGGCGGATACAGCACTCAAATGCTTGAGCAAACACTTTCGTAAGGTCCGCTATCGGCCAGGACCGGACCTTCGCTAGACCCGTCAGTCCGCCCTGCCGGTGAGTTGAAACGCGGCCCAGAAAAAAGGGTGCGGGAAGTCTTGTCGAGTTCTGAGTTGCGCCTCGCGCAGTGCCTGTTGCTTCGGCATCTTCGCAAGGTTCGAATAGAAGGCTTCCATGAGCTCGGCCGTCGCCTTGTCGTCGACGCTCCAGAGGCTCGCCACGATGGAGCGGCTGCCCGCATACAAAAAGCCGCGCGTCAGGCCGACGACGTCGTCGCCGTTCGCCACCTTTCCCAGCCCGGTCTCGCACGCGGAGAGCGTGATGAGATCGGCATCGAGCCGCATGGAGTAGAGCTCGCCGACGGTGAGCAGGCCGTCGTTTGATGCGTCCTTCGCGAGGAACAAGCCGGAATTCAGGGGATCTTCCGCCTGGAACTTGCCGTGGGTGGCGAAGTGGATTCGGGAAAAGACGGCGCCGGCGGCCTTGAAGTTGGTCTCCGAGGCGTCCTTTCTCACCAGCACCCGAGACTGGGGAAAGAGGTTCGCGACGGTTCGCGCCTCGTTCTCGGCGAACTTCAGGTCGAGGGCGCTATCGCCCAGGTCCGGGTTGCCGAGCGCGAGCAGGAGCGCGTTCTTGGGACTCGCAGACGGCTTGAGGAACTTGAGCACGCTCGCGCTCGGCAGGAAGCGCACGCTGTACTGATCGATGAGGAGCTTGCCCTCGACACCCCGCAGGGCGCTGAAGGGAAGGTAGTGGAGCGCGCCATGCGGAACGATGATGACATTGTTCACGCCGAGCGTGGCCTCGAGCGGCCGCCAGAGCCGGCGGTGAAGCGCGGTGGCGCTTTCTTGCCACGCCTCCGAGCGCACGTCCTGCAACGCGGCGCGGAATGACTGGACGTCTTGTGCCAGGCCGACCGCGTCGAGCCTGGTCGCGGCAAGGGCGTCGCGCTTGAGGATGAAGGCGTACAGCTCGCCTGCGTCGTAGTAGTACTCGACCAGGGCCTCGGCTTCGCCGACGAGCGCCTTGAGCTCGTCGGAGGGCACCGAGGTGACGGTCACGAGCGTCGAGAGCTCCGGAGCGGCCTGCCGGATTCCGGTCGTCACGAGCTGTAGGCTCCGCGTCGCCGATTCCGTGTCGGAGAAGCTCGCCGTCTGCAGCCTGGCGGTCTCGCTGGCGGCGTCGAGCTCGGCCAGGATGCGGCGCTCCGCCTCCGGATCGGCGGATGAGGCCGCGAACTCCTTCTTGGATGCGAGCAGGTCGACGAGCGCCCGCGCTTTCGAGCGCTCGACATACTGGAAAGCCTCCACCGCGTGGTCCTGGACGACCAGGAGGCGCACGAGTCTTCCGTAGACCGCCTGCTTGTTGCCGACGAAGCCGATCTTGTTCGCCTCGCTGCCGATCGACGAGCGCTGCGCCTCGATGATGTCGACTGCGTGGGCATAGAGCCCGATCGCCTTCTCCGGCGCGGCCTGCTTCTCGGCGATCCTCGCGCGCTCATAAAGCGCTACCCAATGGAGGTCGCCGGAATCCTTGAGCCGCGGCATGGCCAGGACCTGGTCGAGCGCCGTGCGCGCCTCGTCCGTGCGGCCGAGCTCCACGAAGCACTTGCCCAGCATCACCAGCCGCGCGACCTCGGTGAGATTGCGAAGGCTGTCGCCGCGTGAGCCGGTCACGTCGAAGGCGCTGCCGAGCGCCCAGACGAAGCGAAAATTGCTTCCAAGCGCCTCGATCTCGGCGAGAGCCTTGTCGTACGCGCCCACGGCGATGTAGGCACGGGCGAGACCGATGGTCTTCATCGGCTTCCAGAGCGCAACGCCAAGAAAGGGCGTGCCGACCTCGTCCAGCTCCTTGATGAGCTGCAGCGCCCGCTCGCGATCGCCGGCGAGCGCTCCCGCAAGCGCCTGCGTCGAAAGGAGGTTCAGGTGATAACGAAGCGGTGCCCAGATCTCGGTCATGCTCGGGCCGGGACGCTCGCCGAGCAAGGGAAGCGTCTGCTTCACGGCGGCAAGCGCCTTCTCGTACTCGCCCAGCTCCACGAAGGCTTCTGCGCGCAGCATGCCTGGGAGGGGGCGCGCATTCGCCGGCCGCATGAAGGCCCCGTTGAAGCCGGGATAGTCGGGCGCCATACGATCGTCGCCGCCCGCGATGCGCGCTTCAAGGTCTTCGACGCAACTGAAGAGCTCGCGGTAACGCTTCAGCTTGCCGTAGCCGATGCACAACGGGCCAAGTAGAGTCGTGTTCCGCTCTGCGCCCCTCTCGAGGCGGGCGTGCCCTTCGGCGACGAGCTCTTCGTATCGCCCGGTGGACTCGAGGTAGCTTAGGGAGTGCTCCGGCTCAGGAGCGGCGAGCGCGCAGGACGACAACGCCCAGAGCGCAAGCATGACCGCGATACGCCATTTCAGCATGGCGCCTCCCTTCGTCGACCATCATACATGCGGCATTGCCCACGCCTAGGCTAACTCAGTGTTGAACCGATGTCCGCTTTCGGGTCGAAACCGGACACTCTGAACTCGCGCTGACGTTATCGAACTGTCTACTACCAGTTGCGCTAGAGTCCGAACGATGAGCTCGCACCTTCGCACCCTCGCGCGGTACAAGGCATGGGCGAATGAGAGGCTTTACGACACCGTTGCGAGGCTGCCGTCGGAGGAGCTGGTGGCAAAGCGGCCGATTTTTGCCGGGAACATCCTACGGACGCTCAATCATGTGCATGCGATGGATCTCGTGTGGAAGGCGCACCTCCAGGGGGTGCCGCACGGGTTCAAGGCGAGGG
>JAFAGU010000244.1 GCA_019237595.1 Betaproteobacteria bacterium
AGATAGGCGCGGGTTCTCTCGAGCGAAGGCAGCGGGAGATGCCATCGCGTGTCGTGCGCGACCGCGGAGGAGTCGTAGAGCCGATCGGCGTTTTCAAGGAAGGACGGTCCCAACGCCGCGGCGCCCGGGCGAAAACGCAGGCACCAGCGCTCCTGGAACCAGCCGACGTGGCCGATCTCCCAGAGCGGCGGATTGACGATCGCGAGCCTGGGGCCGAGGAGCCGCTCGCCGCGCAACCCTCGTGTCACGCGCTCGGTGCGCGCGCGGCTGTCGCGCAGCGCTTCGGCTAACATGGATCCCGCCAATGATTCCGTCGCCATGGCGCGCCTAGTCGTCGTCACGCCCGCGGCCGCCGGTGCGCGCAACGGAAACCGCCACACTGCGGCACGCTGGGCTTCGATGCTTCGCGCCCGCGGCCATCGCGTGCAAGTCGTCACGGAATGGCGCGGTGAGGCGTGCGATGCAATGCTCGCGCTTCATGCCCGGCGCAGCCATGCGTCGATCGCTGCTTTCAAAAATCAATCGAGGCCCCTGGTCGTCGTCCTGACCGGCACGGACCTCTACCGGGACCTGCCGGCGTCCCGCGACGCGCGCGATTCCCTCGCCCTCGCCGACCGCGTCATCGTGCTCCAGGAAGAAGCGCTGCGCTCGCTCGATGCGACGGTGCGCCGAAAGGCGCGCGTGGTCTACCAGTCGAGCGATTGCGGGCTGCGCGCCTCGCCGCCGCGCAAACCGTTCCGGATCACGGTCGTCGGGCACTTGCGCAGCGAGAAGGATCCGTTCAGGACGGTCGAGGCGTTGCAGTACATCCGCGACGAGAACATCGAAGTCGTGCACATCGGCGGCGCGCTCGAGCCGAAGCTCGGCGCCGAGGCGGAAGCCTGGATGGGGCGCGAGCCGCGCTACCGGTGGCTCGGCAGCATCCCGCACACGCGCGCGCTCAGGCACATCTCGCGGAGCCACCTGCTCGTGCACAGCTCCGTCATGGAGGGCGGCGCAAACGTACTCGTCGAAGCCGCGCGCATCGGCACGCCAGTACTCGCCTCGCGCGTGCCGGGGAACGTAGGCATGCTTGGACGACGCTATCCGGGCTACTTTCGCTTGCATGACGACGAAGCGCTTGCGGCGCTGATCCGTCGCGCGATGGGCGAAAGGCAGTTCTATGCGGGACTGCAACGGGCGCTGCGCGCGCGGCGGCCGCTCTTTTCGCCCGCCGCGGAGCGCCGCGGCCTCCTGCGCGCGCTCGCCGGCCTCGTCTAGACCTTGATGTCCCACGCGGTGATCGCGTAGGTCATCGAGTCGGGGTCGAGCTGGTCGAGCCGCTGGCCGTCCGTTTCGGCGTTCACGTACATGAGGAACGGGATCTTCGGCCCTTTCGAGGCGGGCAACGCCACGTCGTGGCCCATGTTGTAGGCGAGCCAGTTCATTTCCCAGCTGCCGAAGAGGCGCTTGCGCGCCGCGACGACCTTCGCATCGCCGACCGGGAGCTGCCCCGGCGGTTCCTCGAGGACGACCTTGCGCACGTCGGCCGGATCGACCGGCACCCAGCCGTGGCCGCGCGCGAAGAAATCGGCGCGGCAATGCTGCGCCTTGGTAACGTTCTCGGAGCCCGCGCCGAGGCTCTTGTAGCCGTACTGCGACTTCGCCACCCGAATGCCGTAGATGTCGCGCGCGGGGATGCCGATGGAACGGCACAGCCCGACGAAGAGCGCATTCAGGTCGGCGCATTTGCCGCCGAGGTTGCCGGTCTCGAGCATCGTCGTGATGTCGCCGAGCCCGCAGCCGCGCACCTTGGGATCGCGGAAAGTGTTGTCGACGATCCACTCGTAGATCGCCCTCGCCTTCTCGACGTCGCCCTTGGCACCCTTGGTGATGTCGAGGGCGGTCTTCTTCACGATGCCGTCGGTGCGGATGAGCTCGGTCGGCGAAGTGAAGAAGGCGCGGTCCGCCGCCGAGAGCTCGAGGCGGGAGTCGCCGGCCGAACCGAGATCCGCGGCGCGATCCTGCGTCGCGAAGCGGCTCGTGATTTCGATCACCGGATTGGCGGTCCCGGACGCCCACTCGGCGTAGAGCATCGAGACGCCGTACTTGCCGTCGGAGGCGAGCTCCGTGCGCGTCGCGTTCCCGCTCCATGAGCTGCCGAACGCGCGCTGCCAGCTCGTGGCGTCCACGGAAGGAACGGGGATCCAGGCACGGGACACGCCGGAGGGCTTCGCGATCTCCACCCGCGTGGTGATCTCGTACGCGCGCCAGCCTTCGGCCGCGAGGGCCTTCCACGGCAAGGCGGCCGCGGCGACGGCGGCCGAGCTCTTCAGGAAATCTCTGCGTTTCATAGGGGTTCCTCCGGGGCGGTCATCTTACACGCTTGGGCGTACACTTTTGACCATGCGACGCGAAAGCGAATCGGTGGCGATGGCGCCCGGCGTGCTCGGGCGCTTCGACGCGCTCATCGATGCGCGCACCCCGTCGGAATTCGCCGAAGACCACATCCCGGGATCGGTCAATGCGCCGGTGCTCGACGACGCCGAGCGCGCGCAGGTGGGCACGCTCTACAAGCAGGTCTCGCCCTTCGAGGCGAAGAAGATCGGCGGTGCGCTGGTCGCGAAGAACGTCGCGAGCCACGTCGAGAAGTTGTTCGCAGGAAAACCAAAAAACTGGAGACCGCTCGTATATTGCTGGCGCGGCGGCAAGCGCTCCGGCGCCATGGCGCACATCCTGCGCGAGATCGGGTGGGAGGCACTGACGCTGGAGGGCGGCTATCGCGCCTACCGGCGCTATGTCCTCTCGCGCCTGCAGGAGCTGCCCGGGAAATTCCATTTCCGCGTCATCCACGGTCCCACGGGAAGCGGCAAAAGCCGGCTCCTCGCTTCGCTTGCCGCCGCCGGGGCGCAGGTGCTCGACCTCGAAGCGCTCGCGGCGCACCGAGGGTCGGTGCTGGGCGATCTTCCCGGCCAGCCGCAGCCGCCGCAAAAGCTCTTCGAGAGCCGAGTGCTGGCTGCGCTCGAGCGGCTTGATCCGTCAAGAGTGGTGTTCGTGGAGGGCGAGTCGAAGAAGATCGGCCAGCGCCACGTGCCCGATGCCCTGATCGAGCGCATGCGCGCCTCCGAGTGCGTGCTCGTCGAGACGACGCTCGAGACGCGCGTCGCGCTCCTGCTCGAAGAGTACCGGCATTTTCTCGAGGAGCGCGCCGCGCTCGAGGCGCAGCTCGACTGCCTGGTCGCGCTGCACGGCCGCGAGCGGATTTCCGAGTGGAAGTCGCTCGCCGCGCGAGGGGAATGGACGCAGTTCGTCTCGCGACTCCTCGTCGAGCACTACGATCCCGCGTACCGCCGCTCGGCGCTGCGCAACTTCGCGCAGCTTCCCCAGGCGAGCCGCGTGCGAATCGCTTCCCTCGAGGGCTTCGACGGCGCGGCAGCGGGGCTCCGCGAGCAGCCCCTGGCGGCATGAGCGCCCTCCTCGCCTCGGTGCTCGCCGCAGGCGAGCTCCTGTGCGAATTCAGCGACGGCTACCGCAAGAGCTACCTCGCGGAGCTCGCCGGAGACCCGCCGCGCACCGAGATGTTCCTCGTCTACGAAGGCGTCGGGCCCTCCTCCGCAAACGTCATCGCAAGCAAGCGCGCCGGCCGCAAGCCCGTGGAGGTACGCGCCGAGGGCGACTACGTGCACTTCATCCAGTCCGACGGGCCCACCGTGCGCGTCACGACCCTCACCGGCTGCACGCGAACGAAGCCCTCGGAGGGTGAGCCGACCTGCACGCAATTCAGCGCGCGCCACGCCTGGCACTTCGACACGACCGCGCGCCAGGCCGCCGACGCGTCCTTCCTCCGCCAGCCGAGCGGCGCGGCCTCGGGCACCTGCGAGCCCTGGCGCGTGGACTAGCGTGCGCTTGCCGGGCCGCGAGGAGATCGAGGCAGCGGCGCGGATCGTCTACACCGCGATGCCGGCTACGCCGCAGTACGCATGGCCGCTTCTTTCCGCGCGCCTGGGCGCGCAGGCCTGGGTCAAGCACGAGAACCACACGCCCGTGGGCGCCTTCAAGATCCGCGGCGGCCTTGCCTACTTCGACGCGTTGCCGGAGCGCGAGCGCCGGCGCGGCGTGATCAGCGCCACGCGCGGCAACCACGGGCAGTCCATCGGCTTCGCGGCGCGCCGATACGGCGTCGCGTGCCGCATCGTCGTGCCGCACGGCAACGGCACCGAGAAGAACGCGGCCATGCGCGCGCTCGGCGTGGAGCTGATCGAGCACGGCGAGGATTTCCAGGCGGCGCGCGAGCATGCCGAGGCGCTCGCCGCCGAGCTCGGCCTGCACATGGTCCCCTCGTTCCACGAGCGCCTGGTCGCCGGCGTCGCGACCGGCTCGCTCGAGCTGCTCGCCGCCGCGCCGGAGCTCGACGTCGTCTACGTTCCCATTGGGCTCGGTTCAGGCATCTGCGGAATGCTCGCGGCGCGCGAGGCGCTCGGCCTCAGGACCGAAGTCGTTGGCGTGGTCTCGACTGGCGCGCTCGCCTACGCCGTTTCGTTCGCCGAGCGGCGCGCGGTCGAGCGGCCGGTGACCACGCGCCTCTCCGACGGCATGGCCGTGCGGGTTCCCCAGCCGGAGGCGCTCGAGCTCATCTGGCGCGGCGTCTCGCGCATCGTCGCGGTGAGCGACGAAGAGGTCGGCGAGGCAATGCGCGCGCTCTTCGAATGCACGCACAACATCGCGGAGGGTGCCGGCGCGGCCCCGCTCGCCGCTGCGCTCAAGGAGCGGGACGAGGTGCGCGGCAGGCAGGTCGGCCTCGTCCTCTCCGGCGGCAACGTGGACCGGAGCGTCTTCGCCCGCGTCCTGGCGGAAAAACCATGAGCACGAGGAAAGCACCGCCGGTTGCTACGGCGGCGCTCACTGGAAAGCGCCGCCTCTCCGCGGCGCCCGCACCCGAGATCCACGTCTTCCTCGCCACGGCGATCGCGCGCGACCCGGCGGCGACGAGCTGCGCGCCCGGCGAGCCGCACTCGCTCCTCATCTTCTGCCGCCAGCCGGAAGGCGAGGCGCCCGACGAGCGGCTCGCGCGCATGAGCGCGTCGGCCTCGGGCTGGTCGGAAATCCGCCTTGAGCGCTCCAAGCGCCTGCCGGTAACCGCGCAACCGGCCGAGGCGGTGCTGCGCGCCGCGTTCCTCGAGGCGCTGCAGGAAGGATTCGCCGTCGTGGCGCACCGCCGGCGCGAGGACCGCTCCGCGCACGACTCGGCCGAGAGGAAGAAAAAGAAGCCTAGGCGTTGAGGCCCGCGAGCACGCGGATGTGCTGCACGGCGCTGCGGCCGAGCGCCGAGAGCGCGTACCCGCCCTCGAGCATGGAGAGCATGCGTCCTCCCGCGTAGCGCTCCGCCACGGGCTTGAGCGTTTCCGTGACCCAGCCGTAGTCCGCATCGCTGAAGCGCAGCATCGCCATGTCGTCCTCGACGTGTGCGTCGAAGCCGGCAGAAAAAACGAGGAGCTGCGGCCGGAAGGCCTCGAGCGCCGGCAGCCACGCCTCGTGCACCGCCTCGCGGAACTCGCGCGAGCCGGCGCCCGCGCGAAGCGGCACGTTCACCATGTTCGACGCGGGATTTTCGGTCCCGGAGTACGGATAGAAGGGGTGCTGGAAGGTCGAGACCATGAGCACGCGCTCGTCGCCCTCGAGGATGTCCTCGGTGCCGTTGCCGTGGTGGACGTCGAAGTCGATGATGGCGACGCGCTCCAGGCCATGCGCGTCGAGGGCGTGGCGCGCAGCCACCGCGACGTTGTTGAAGATGCAGAACCCCATGGGCCGCGCGCGGCACGCGTGGTGCCCGGGCGGGCGCACGGCGCAGAAGGCGCTCTGGAACCTGTCCTGCATCAGCACGTCGACGCCGAGCACCGCGGCGCCTGCGGCGCGCAGCGCCGCGTTGAGGCTGTGCGGGTTCATCGCCGTATCCGGATCGAGGTGCACCGTGCCGTGCTCGGGCGCGGCGTCGCGGATCGCGCGCACGTAGTCCATCGGGTGCACGCGGCCGAGCTGCTCCTCGGTCGCGAGCGGCGCCTCGAGGCGCGTCAGGTACGACGCGACGCCCGACGCGATGAGCTGGTCCTCGATCGCGCCGAGGCGCGCCGGGCATTCCGGGTGATGCGGGCCCATGTCGTGCCTGAGGCATTCGGCATGCGTGATGAAGGCCGTGCTCACGATCCGATGTTATCCCATCGAGTACAATCGACGCATGCTCGTCAAGGCGGAATTCCAGGCGAAGCCCGCGATCGGCTCGCCGATCGACCGGGTGGTCGCGCAGGCGAGCCGCATCATCCTCGGCAAGGAAACGCAGGTGCGCCTCGCGCTCGCGTGCATGCTCGCGCGCGGCCACCTCCTCATCGAGGACCTTCCCGGCGTGGGCAAGACGACGCTCGCGCACGTGCTCGCCAAGTGCGTCGGCCTGCAGTTCCAGCGCATCCAGTTCACGAGCGACATGCTGCCCGCGGACATACTGGGCGTGGCGATCTACCAGCCCGATGGCGGCTTCAAGTTCCACCCCGGGCCGATCTTCGCGCAGGTCATCCTCGCGGACGAAGTGAACCGAGCCACGCCCAAGACGCAGTCGGCGCTCCTCGAGGCGATGGAGGAGCACCAGGTCACCGCCGAAGGCGAGACGCGCAAGCTCCCCGAGCCCTTCTTCGTCATCGCGACGCAGAACCCGTCCGAGCAGGTCGGCACCTTCCCGCTTCCCGAATCGCAGCTCGACCGCTTCACGATGCGCATCGAGCTCGGCTATCCCGATCGCGACGCGGAGCGAGCGCTCCTCTCCGGCACCGACCGGCGAGACCTGCTCGCGAGCCTCGAGCCGTGCATGTCGCCGGCCGAGCTCGTCGAGCTGCAGGGCGCGGTGCAGAGGATCCACGTCTCGGCGGCGCTCCTCGACTACGTGCAGGCGATCGTCGAGCACACCCGCCGCTCGCCTGAGTACGTCGCCGGGCTCTCGCCGCGCGCCGCGCTCGCGATCGTGCATTGCGCGAGGGCCTGGGCACTGCTCGAGGGCCGCGACAAAGTGATCCCGGAAGACGTGCAGGCGATCCTGCGCGGCGCGGCCGCGCACCGCCTGCGGCCCGCGCACGATGCTTCGCGGCGAGTCGATGTCGGCGCGCAGCTCCTCGCCGCGGTCCCGATCCCCTAGCCGGAAAAACTCGAAGCTTCGCCGCGACGTCCGTAGCCGATCGGCGACAGACGTCCTCTCACATTCGGTGGTTAGAATCGGCCGTTCCGCAGATGGGTCCCGGAACGCGCTACACGCTCGAGGTTTTCCCACGCATCCCCAGGCGCCTCGCGCGGCTGGGCGAGCTCGCCTCCAATCTCTGGTACAGCTGGGACCGGCCCACGCGCGCGATCTTCGCGAAGCTCCATCCTTCGCTGTGGGACGCGGTGGGACACAGCCCGAAGGCGATGCTGAAGCGCATCGACGAGCAGCGGCTGCTCGACGCCGCGGCGGACCCGGCCTTCCACGACAGCCTGACGCGCGTCCTCGCCGCCTTCGACGCGTACCACGCCGAGCCGCCCTTCCGCGAGAGCGCCGGCGGCTTTCGCCCCGACGACCTCGTTGCCTATTTCTGCGCCGAGTTCGGCGTGCACGAGAGCTTGCCGACCTACTCCGGGGGCCTCGGCATCCTCGCCGGCGATCATTGCAAGGCGGCAAGCGACTTCCAGCTCCCGTTCGTGGGCGTCGGGCTCCTCTACCGCCAGGGCTACTTCACGCAGACCGTCGATGCGGACGGCCGCCAGCGCGCCGAGTACACCGACGCTGACTTCGACGACCTGCCGATCGAGCCGCTATCGAAGGACGGGGCCGAGCTTCGCATCGAGGTCCCGTTCCCCGCGAGGAAGATCGCGGTCAAGGTCTGGCAGGCGCGCATCGGGCACGTGCGCCTCCTTTTCCTCGACACCGACATCCCGGAGAACAGCGAGCGCGACCGGCACATCACGCATCGCCTTTACGGCGGCGACCGAACCACGCGCGTGGAGCAGGAGCTCATTCTCGGCGTCGGCGGCGTGCGCGCGCTGGCGGCAGCCGGGTTGCGCCCCACGGCGTGGCACATCAACGAGGGACACGCGGCGTTCCTGATCCTGGAGCGCGTGCACGAGGCGATGGCTGCCGGCATGAATGCCGACGCGGCGCTCGAGGCGGTCGCGGCCTCGACGGTGTTCACCACCCACACGCCGGTCCCGGCGGGCCACGACCAGTTCAGCGAGGCGGTCGTCGCGCCTTACTTGAAGTCCTGCTTCGGCGATACGAACTTCTTCGCCCTCGGACGCCCGCCGGGCGGCGGCGACTTCAACATGACCGCGCTCGCCATCCGCGGCTCGCGCTTCCACAACGGCGTCTCGCGCATCCACGGCGGCGTGTCGGCGAGGCTCCTCAAGGATTTCTGGCCTCAGGTCCCGCCGGAGGAAAACCCGGTGGGCTACGTCACGAACGGCGTGCACGTGAACACCTTCCTCGCGCCGGAATGGATCGACGTCCTCGAGCGCTTCCTCGGCGTGGGCTGGATGCACCGGCTGGGCTACCCGGGCATCTGGGAAAAGATCCGCGACATCCCCGACCACATCTTCTGGAGCGTGCGCCAGGACATCAAGGCGCGCATGCTCCACATGGTGCGCCACCGCGTCGCGGTCCAGCACGCGCGCAACCACGGCAGCGAATCGCACCTGGAGCGGCTGCTGCGCTTCGCCGACCCGGCGAAGCCGAACGTCCTCACCATCGGCTTCGGGCGGCGCTTCGCGACCTACAAGCGCGCGACGCTGCTCTTCAACAACCTCGACCTCCTCCGGCGCATCCTCAACGACCCGGAGCGCCCGGCGCTCTTTCTCTTCGCCGGCAAGGCGCATCCCGCGGACGAGCCGGGGCAGGAGCTCATCCGCACCATCGTGCACATCGCGCGGCAGGAGGAGTTCGAGGGCAAGATCCTCTTCATCGAGGGATACGATCTCCACATCGCCCGGCGGCTCGTGTCGGGCGTCGATGTGTGGCTGAACAACCCCGTGTATCCGCTCGAGGCCTCCGGGACCTCCGGCATGAAGGCCGGGATGAACGGCGTCATCAACCTCTCGATCCTCGACGGATGGTGGGGCGAGGGCTACGACGGCGAGAACGGCTGGGCGATCAAGCCCGCCTCGCCGGAGCTCGACCCGCACCGGCGCGACCACGAGGAAGCGCGCACGCTCTACGAGATCCTCCTCCACCAGGTCGTGCCGCTCTATTACCGGCGCACGAACGGCGGCGGCGCCTCGAGCTTCTCGCCGGAGTGGATCCGCATGGCGAAGCGGTCGATGGCTTCGCTCCTTCCGCTCTACGACGCGTCGCGCATGCTCGGCGAATACGTCTCGAATTTCTACCTTCCGGCCTCGCGCCAGGGTCACCGCTATGCCGAAGGCGGCTTCGAGGGCGCGCGCGCCGTCGCCGCGTGGAAGTCGCGCGTGCGCGCCGCCTGGCCGGGCGTCCAGGCGCGGCGCCTCGACCCGCCGCGCGCGCGCATCGCGTTCGGCGAGAGCATCCCGGTGGAGGTCGCCGTGAAGCTGAACGGGCTCGCGCCGCAGGACGTGTGCGTCGAGCTCCTCCTCTCGCGCGAGCCGCAGGAGGACCCGCCGGTACGCCACAGCCACGAGCTCCTGCCGGCGGAAGCGCTGCCCGGCGGGGAGCACAAGTACATGCTCGAGCTCAAGCCCGGGCTCTCGGGCCGCCTCGACTACCGGATCCGCCTCTACCCGCGCCAGGAGCTCCTCACCCACCCCCTCGAGCTGGGGCTCATGATCTGGGTCTGACGCTGTATCATCGAGCGCCATGAACAAGGACTGGATTGCCGCTTTCCTCGGTGCGCAGCTCGCCGCGATCGCCGCGTGCCAGCCGGCGCTCGCGCAGGACCCGCGTGCGCGCTCCTCCAATGAACCGGGCTACACCGCCCCGCGCAGCTACACGAATGAACGCTCCGCGCCCATGGAGCCCGCCGCGACGTTCCGGGGCGAGGTGGAGGGCATCGACAAGGCCGCCGGGACGATCACGCTGAAGCACGGCTCCATCGACGTCTTCGGCGTGCCGGCCCGCACCATGGACTACGCCGTGAAGGACAGCGCGCTCCTCGAGCGCGTGAAGGTGGGCGAGCGTGTGCGCTTCAACGCCGTGCTGCAGGGCCGCTCACTGATCGTCACGAACCTCGCTCCCGCCAACTAGCGCGAGCGATCCGCGGCGAAGGGCGGCGCGCTCCTCCGGCGCGAGCCCCGCGGGGTCGAACCGATAACGCTGGTGCAGCTCGGCGAGCTCGAGGAAGAGCTTTCGCCGCTCGCCGTCCAGCCTCGCCGCCGCCTCGGCGCACCAGGCGCCGAGCGGCTCCCACGCGGAGCGCGGACGAAGCCAGCCGGCGGCCGCGCGTTCCACGGCAAAGAATTCGGAATCCTCGCCGGGAAGCTTGTGCGCCTGCGCCTGCGGTCCAGCGCCGCGCACGAGCGTGCGCTCGCGAAGGATGCGCCACCCGAGGAAACCGGCGAGCGCGACGGCGATGCCGACGAGGAGCGTCGAGCGGGTTGCGTCACTTGCCTCGCCGAACGCAAAGGCGACCCAGCGCGCGAAATCCTCGATGGCTTCCCACGGCGGCTTCAGCTCCGCCTCGGCCTCGACCCACGAGGGCGGCGTGAGGTCGACATCGATCCAGCGGCCGTCCACGTAGGCGCGGCTCCATGCATGCGCGTGGCGCGCGCGCACGAGCCAGGCTTTTTCGAGCGCGCTGTATTCGATGACCGCGTAGCCGGTCGAGTAGCGCGCGGGAATTCCGGCGGCGCGCAGGAGCAGCGTGGTGGCGGCGGCGAAGTACTCGCAATGCCCGGCGCGCGCATCGAGGAGGAAGTCCTCCAGCGCCGTCTTGCCGCTCGCGACCGGCTTCTCGCGCCACGTGGAGTAGGTAAAGCGCCCGAAGTGCTCGCGCAGCGCGGCGATCGCCTGCGAGGGTGCCGCGCCTGTGAGGCCCAGCTCGCGCGCGAGCTGCTCCAAAGTCTGGCGCTCCGGCTCGGGCAGCGCCAGCTCCTGCGGTGCCGGCGGGGCATACCACCCATCGCCTTCCCCGAAGCGAGCGCCGTAGCGCAGCGATCCTCCGGGCGCGCGGATGGAGACCGCGCCGAGCCCCGGAACCTTCGCGGGCAGGTCCGGCACGCCCCAGACTTCGCTCGTCCCCGCGGGCAACGGAAGGAGATTCGCGCCGCGCTGAAGGCGCAGCACGATCTGCACTTCCTCGCGAGAACCGGGCGGCGTTGCCCGAACCGCGGCCGCCGGCGGGCGGGCGAGCCACGTCCCGTCGCGGTACTCGTTGAAGCTCGCCGCATGGAGGAGCTTAAGCCGCTCGCTGGCGGAGGCGGGAGCGAGCAGGCGCAGCGCGACGATATCGTGCTGCTTGATGCGCCCAATGGCGCCGATGCGGGTCTCCACCCGCTCGGCGTCGCTCGGCAGCTCGACGAGCCATTCGTCGAACAAGCCCTCGAGCGAGTCCTGCAGCCGGTTGAGGCCGTCCTGGGCGAGATAACCTGCGCCCGCGGCGCCGCCGAGAAGAACGGCGAACACGGCGACGCGCCCGTGGCGCGGCCGCAGGGCGAAGAGACCCCACGCGAAGAGCGCGACGACGCCGGCGTAGTAGGCCGGCCCCCGTGCATTGGCCGTCCCGGCGGCAACCACCATGAGCGCCGCATACGGGCCGCTCACGTCCACCAGCCTGTTCGGCGCCGACGGATCCCGGCGGACGTATCGACGCACGGAATAGAAGAGCGCGCTCAGGCGGATTCCCTGCGCCTGCCCGAAGCGCTGCGCAAGCGCGATCGGCGCGACGGCGAGCGGCAGCCATTGCACGGCCCCAAGCACACCGCGCGTAGCCCCGAGCGTGGCGAACATGGCGACCGCGAGCACCGCGAGGGCCACCGAGCAAAGATCCGCGATGCGCTCGTAGTCGACGTCGCGCAAATCCACGCGCGCGGTCACGACCTTCGGCGCCTCGAGGCACGCGCCGAGCAGCGCGCCGATCAGCGGATGGCCGGTCTGCCAGCCCCAGAAGGCCGCCGCCGCGCCGAGAAGGACCGGAGGGAAGCTCATGCGAGCCGCGCGAGCCCCGCCTCGATCTCGCCCGGATGGAGCGCGGCCACCCAGGGCGGCAGGTCCGCGGGACGCTCCTCGGGGAGGCACGCGAGCAGCACGCGCACTTCCACGCCCGCGGCGAGCAGCGCCTCGGCAAGCTCGCGCCGCTCGTCGTCCCAATGCACGAGCACGAGGATGACGCTCGCGAGCTCGCCCGCCCGGGCGCGCACGAGCCGCGCGAGCTGCCCGAACTCGGCCGGGGCGCTCGGCGCCACCGCGGCGAGCACCTCGAGCAGGTGCTGGGCGTTCGCCTGGCCGCGGCCGGTCGTGTAGCTGTGCACCGCCTCGCCCACGAAGAGGAGGTCGAGGAGGCACTCGAGGGTGTCGATCGTATAGACGAACGACGCCGCGATCGCCACGGCAGCCTCGAAGGCGGCGTCCTCGCCCTGAGCGCGGCCGGTGTCGAGGATCAATGAATGCCGCTCGAAGAACTCGTCCTGGTATTCGCGCACTACCGGCTTCCCGAGCCGCGCGTAGCTTTTCCAGTGCACCTTGCGCGGCGGATCGCCGGCGCGGTAGTCGCGCAGGCCGATGAGCTCCTCGGATTCGCCGATCGCGGAAGCGAGCGAGACGCCGCCTCGCTGGAACTTGCGCCGCCCGGCGAGCGCGAGCGGCGGGATCGCATAGCGCTCGGGGAGCACAGTCACGCGCCCCGGCACCGGGACCCACGCGAGCCGCTTCGCGAGGCCGAGCGGCTCGGGGCACGCGACGCGGATCGCGTCGAGCTCGAGCCGGCCGCGGCGCCTCGGCGTCATGGAGAGCTCGATCGTGCGCCGCTCCCCCGGCGCGAGCAACGGGACGGGCGTGTCGTCGCGCCAGCGCGGAAGCCGCCGCTCGATGCACCAGCGCCAGCGGAAGTAGCCCAGTGCGCGGTCGAAGGCGTTGCGCTTTTGCTCGCCGGGCTCGCGTGCGGAAAGCCACTCGGCGAACGAGGGCCGCGGGTCGGCGAAGCGCTCGCCGACGCCCGCATCGGCGAGCGGCCTTCCAGCGCGGTTCACGAGCGTGACCCGATAGGCGAAGGCCGTACCGGCGCTCGCGTAGCGCGGCAGGTCGCGGCTCGCCTCGACCCTCGGCTTCGCGACGAGGCTCGCAAGCCACGCCGTTGCCAGAAGCAGCGCGAGGAAAGCGAATGCGCGGTAGGTGACTGTCTGGTTC
>JAFAGU010000350.1 GCA_019237595.1 Betaproteobacteria bacterium
TGCGGCGTGGGCTTCGTTGCGCACATCAAGGGCAAGAAATCTCACACGATCGTCGAGCAGGGGCTGACGGTCCTTCGCAACCTCACTCACCGCGGCGCAGTTGGCTGGGATCCGAAGCTCTCGGACGGCGCCGGGCTGCTGATCCAGATTCCGGATCGTTTCTATCGCGAGGAAATGGCGCGCCAGGGAGTGAAGCTCCCGCCGGCCGGCCAATATGGCGTGGGCATGGTTTTCCTGCCCCGCGACCCGGCCTCCCGCATCGCATGCGAATACGAGATCGAGCGCGCGATCAAGGACGAGGGCCAGGTGCTCCTCGGCTGGCGCGACGTGCCGGTCGACAACTCCGACCTCGCTGAGCCCGCGAAGAAGCTCGAGCCGGTCATCCGCCAGGTCTTCATCGGGCGCGGCAAGCGGGTCACGGTCACCGATGCGCTCGAGCGCAAGCTCTACGTCATTCGCAAGAGCTCGGGACACGCCATCCAGGCGCTGCAGCTGCAGCATGGCAAGGAGTTCTACGTCCCCTCGATGTCGGCGCGCACGGTCGTCTACAAGGGAATGCTGCTCGCCTACCAAGTGGGCGAGTACTACCTCGACCTCAAGGACGCACGCGTCGAGTCCGCCATCGCGATGGTGCATCAGCGCTTCTCGACCAACACGTTCCCTTCCTGGGACCTCGCGCATCCCTTCCGCCTGGTCTGCCACAACGGCGAGATCAACACCGTGCGCGGGAACCAGAACTGGGTGCGGGCTCGCCAGGGCGCCATCTCCTCCCCGATCCTCGGCGAGGACATCGACAAGCTCTGGCCCCTCATCTACGACGGCCAGTCCGACTCCGCGTCTTTCGACAATGCGCTCGAGCTCCTCGTCATGGGGGGATACTCCGTCGCGCACGCGATGATGATGATGATCCCGGAGGCGTGGGAGAACCACGCGCTCATGGATCCGGCGCGGCGCGCGTTCTACGAGTACCACGCCGCGATGATGGAGCCGTGGGACGGGCCGGCCTCGATCGCCTTCACGGACGGCCGGCAGATCGGCGCCACGCTCGACCGCAACGGCCTGCGGCCCTCCCGCTACATCGTCACCGACGACGACCTCGTGATCATGGGCTCGGAGTGCGGGTGCCTGCCCGTGCCGGAGGAGCGCATCGTCAAGAAGTGGCGCCTGCAGCCGGGCAAGATGTTCCTCGTCGACCTGGAGAAGGGCCGGATCGTCGACGACCAGGAGCTGAAGGACGGGCTGGCAAGCGCGAAGCCCTACGCCGAATGGATCGAGCGCATCCGCGTGCGCCTCGACGAGGTCGAGAGCGAGAAGACGCCGCCCCTCAAGTCCTCCGTGCGGCTGCTCGACCGGCAGCAGGCGTTTGCGTACACGCAGGAAGACCTGAAATTCATCATGCAGCCGATGGCCGCGAACGGCGAGGAGCCGGTCGGGTCCATGGGCAACGACTCGCCGCTCGCGGTCCTTTCGAGCAAGAACAAGACGCTTTACCACTATTTCAAGCAGCTCTTCGCGCAGGTGACGAATCCCGCGATCGATCCGATCCGCGAGGAGCTCGTCATGTCGCTCGTTTCGTTCATCGGGCCCAAACCGAATCTGCTCGGCATCGACGAGCTCAATCCGCCGTTGCGGCTCGAGGTCTCGCAGCCCGTGCTGGATTTCTTCGAGATGGAGAAGATCCGGCACATCGAGCGCTACACGGGCGGCAAGTTCAAGTCGCACGAGCTCGACATCACCTACCCGGTTTCCTGGGGCAAGGAGGCGGTCGAAGCGCGCCTTGCCTCGCTGGCCGCCCAGGCCGAGGACGCCGTGCGCTCCGGATATTCGATCATCGTTCTCTCCGACCGCAACCTCGACCGCGACCGCGTGGCCATCCCGGCGCTGCTCGCGCTTTCGGCGATCCACCAGCACCTCGTCGGGAAGGGCCTTCGGACCTCCACGGGCCTGGTCGTCGAGACAGGCAGCGCGCGCGAAGTCCATCACTTTGCGCTCCTTGGCGGCTACGGCGCCGAAGCGGTCCATCCGTACCTTGCCCTCGAGAGCATCCTCCACATCCATTCGAAGGACCGCGCGGCGGCGTCCAAGGCAGTCAAGAACTACGTCAAGGCCATCGGCAAGGGCCTGAAGAAGGTCATGTCGAAGATGGGCGTGTCCACCTACATGTCTTACACCGGCTCGCAGCTTTTCGAGGCGGTCGGGCTCTCGCGCTCCCTGGTCGACCGGTACTTCCGCGGCACGGCGTCCAATGTCGAAGGCATCGGCCTTTTCGACGTCGCCGAGGAAGCGCTCCGAGTGCACAGGGCGGCATTCGACGAGCACGATCCCGTGCTTGCCAACATGCTGGACGCGGGCGGCGAGTACGCATGGCGCGTGCGCGGCGAAGAGCACATGTGGACGCCCGAAGCGATCGCCAAGCTCCAGCATGCCTCGCGGGCCGGCTCCTACGCGACCTACAAGGACTACGCGCAGATCATCAACGACCAGTCCCGGCGCCACATGACTTTCCGCGGCCTCTTCGATTTCCGGTTGGGCCTGCGTTCGCCGGTGCCGCTGGAGGAAGTTGAGCCCGCAGCCGAGATCGTAAAGCGCTTCTCCACCGGCGCCATGTCGCTTGGCTCCATCTCCACTGAAGCGCATACGACGCTCGCGGTCGCGATGAACCGCATCGGCGGCAAATCGAACACGGGCGAGGGCGGCGAGGACCGGCGCCGCTATGCGCCGATCCGCGAGGGCGAAACGCTCCAGTCGCGCCTCGGCAAGGGGCGGGTCGAGACCGACATCGTGCTGAAGCCCGGCGATTCCCTCAAGTCGAAGATCAAGCAAGTTGCCTCCGGCCGGTTCGGCGTGACCGCCGAGTACCTCGCGAGCGCGGAGATGCTGCAGATCAAGATCGCCCAGGGCGCTAAGCCCGGCGAAGGCGGCCAGCTTCCGGGGCGGAAGGTATCGGAGTACATCGCGGAGCTGCGCTTTTCGACGCCGGGGGTGGAGCTCATCTCGCCCCCGCCGCACCACGACATCTACTCGATCGAGGATCTCGCGCAGCTCATCCACGACCTGAAGAATGCCAACCCCTCGGCGCTCATTTCCGTGAAGCTCGTATCGGAGGTCGGCGTCGGGACGATCGCCGCCGGCGTGTCCAAGGGCAAGTCGGATCACGTGACGATCTCCGGCCACGACGGCGGCACGGGCGCTTCGCCGTGGAGCTCGATCAAGCATGCGGGCACGCCTTGGGAGCTCGGGTTGGCCGAAACGCAGCAAACGCTCGTCTTGAACCGGCTGAGGGGCCGGATCTCGGTCCAGGTCGACGGGCAGATGAAGACCGGCCGCGACGTGGTCATCGGCGCGATCCTCGGCGCGGACGAATTCGGCTTCGCGACGGCGCCTCTCGTGGCCGAGGGCTGCATCATGATGAGGAAGTGCCACCTCAATACCTGTCCGGTCGGCGTCGCGACGCAGGACCCGGTCCTGCGCCGCAAGTTCACCGGCAAGCCCGAGCACGTGGTGAACTACTTCTTCTTCGTCGCCGAGGAGGTGCGCGAGCTGATGGCGAAGCTCGGCGTGCGCAAGCTCGACGAGCTCATCGGCCGCACGGAATTTCTCGACACGAAGAAGGGCATCGAGCACTGGAAGGCGCGCGGCCTGGACTTCTCGCGCATCTTCCACATGCCGGACGTTCCGGCGGACGTGGCGCGCTTCCGCTGCGAGCGCCAGGACCACGGGCTCGAGAAAGCGCTCGACAACCGCCTGATCGAGCTCGCGCGGCCGGCGATCGAGCGCGGCGAGAAGGTGACGATCGAGACGCCGATCCGCAACATCAACCGCACCGTCGGGACGATGCTTTCGCACGAGATCGCGAAGCGCTACGGCCACGAGGGGCTCGCGGACGACACGATCCACGTCCGGCTCGCCGGCTCTGCCGGGCAGAGCTTCGGCGCGTTCCTCGCCAAGGGCGTGACCCTCGACCTGGTCGGTGACACGAACGACTATTGCGGCAAGGGACTCTCCGGTGGCCGTATCTCGGTACAGCCTTCGCCGAAGTTCCGCGGCGACCCGGCGGAGAACATCATCACGGGCAACGTCGTCCTTTATGGCGCCATCGCAGGGGAGGCGTATTTCCGTGGCGTCGCGGGCGAGCGTTTCGCGGTCCGCAACTCCGGCGCCTCGGCGGTCGTCGAGGGCGTCGGCGACCACGGCTGCGAGTACATGACGGGCGGCACGGTGGTCGTGCTCGGCTCGACCGGTCGCAACTTCGCCGCCGGCATGTCGGGCGGGTTCGCCTATGTGCTGGACGAATCCGGTGGGTTCGCCAAGCGCTGCAATCCCGCGATGGTCGACCTCGAGCCGCTCGCCGAAGCCGAGGACGAGGCGCGCGTGAAGCGGCTCATCGAGAACCACGCCCGCTACACCAACTCGCGCCGCGCGGCGGAAGTGCTGGCGGAGTGGTCCAGGCATCGCTCGAAGTTCGTCAAGGTGTTCCCGAAGGAATACCGCCGGGCGCTCGCCGAGCTCGGCCAGAAGAAGGCAGCGGCGTAGGGCATGGGCAAGGTCACCGGCTTCCTGGAATACGCTCGCCTCGAGGAACCGCACGAGGAAGCCGAGGGACGCAAGCGGCATTACCGCGAGTTCGTCGTGCGGCTTTCCGACCCGGACGCTGCCGTCCAGGGCGCCCGGTGCATGGACTGCGGCACCCCTTTCTGCATGTCCGGGTGCCCGGTAAGCAACATCATCCCGGACTGGAACGACCTCGTTTATCGCCAGGACTGGAAGGCGGCGATCGACGTCCTGCATTCCACAAACAACTTCCCCGAATTCACAGGAAGGGTCTGCCCGGCACCTTGCGAGGAGGCCTGCGTGCTCCGGATCAATGCCGATCCCGTCGGCATTAAGTCGATCGAGCACGCGATCGTAGACAAGGCGTGGGAAGAAGGCTGGGTGCAGCCGCGTCTTGCCGCGCACAAGACGGGGAGGAAAGTCGCCATCGTCGGTTCCGGGCCCGCGGGGCTCGCCTGTGCGCAGCAGCTCGCGCGCGCCGGGCACGACGTGACCGTTTTCGAGAAGAGCGACCGCATCGGCGGGCTGCTCCGCTACGGCATCCCCGATTTCAAGCTCGAGAAGGGCGGGATCGACCGGCGCCTCGAGCAGATGCGCCAGGAGGGCGTGAAATTCCGCCCCGGCGTCTTCATTGGCACGCAGCGGCCGGGACGCGGCGTGAACAACGACGCGCGGACGAACCTGCCGGCCGCCGATGTGCTCGCGAAGTTCGACGCCGTGGTCCTTGCCGGCGGCGCCGAGCAGCCGCGGGACCTTCCCGTCCCGGGCCGCGAGCTCGACGGCGTGCATTTCGCGATGGAATTCCTGCCGCTCCAGAACAAGCGCGTGGCGGGGGACCAGTCGGTGCGCGAGCTCTGGGCCACTGGGAAGCACGTCGTCATCATCGGAGGCGGCGACACGGGGTCGGACTGCGTCGGGACGTCCAACCGCCACGGCGCCGCGTCGGTCACGCAGTTCGAGCTCTTGCCCATGCCGCCCGACGTCGAGCGCAATCCGGTATGGCCGTACTGGCCCACGCGCCTGCGCACCTCGTCTTCGCATGAGGAAGGCGCGAAGCGCGACTGGTCCATCGCCACCAAGACGTTTGTCGGCGAGGGCGGCAAGGTCAAGGTGTTGAAAGCCGTACGGCTGGAGTGGAAGGAAGGCAAGCCAACCGAGGTCCCCGGCTCGGAGTTCGAGCTGCCGGCGGATCTCGTTCTGCTCGCCATGGGATTCGTCTCGCCGCTGCAGTCGATGCTGGAAGAGTTTGGCGTCCAGAGGGACGCGCGCGGCAACGCTCGAGCCGAGACGGAGGGCCGCGGCGCCTACGCGACCTCGGTGCAAAAGGTTTTCGCCGCCGGCGACACACGCCGCGGCCAGTCGCTCGTGGTCTGGGCGATTCGCGAAGGCCGCCAGTGCGCCCGGGCGGTGGACGAGTTCCTCATGGGCTTTTCGGAGCTGCCTCGCTAGGCGCCTCGCCCGCGGATTTCCATAATCCGTGGATACAATGAGTTAGATGTTCCTCGAAGTCATCGTCCTCGCAGCGGGCCAGGGCAAGCGCATGCGCTCGGACCTGCCCAAGGTGCTCCACCCGCTCGCCGGCCGGCCGCTCCTCGCGCACGTGCTCGAGACCGCCCGAGCGCTCACGCCCAAGCGAATCTTCGTCGTCCACGGCCACGGTGCGCAGGCCGTGCAAGCTGCCTTTGCCGGCCAGCAGGATCTCGAGTGGGTCCTCCAGGCCGAGCAGCTCGGCACCGGACACGCCGTCCAGCAAGCGCTGCCGCGGCTGTCGAAGGACGCAATGGCACTCATCCTCTACGGAGACGTGCCGCTCATTGGGGCGCGGACGCTCGACGAGCTGGTTTCGGCCGCGCGCGAAGGCCTATCGCTTCTCACCGCCGAGCCTGCGGACGCGACCGCCTACGGTCGCCTGGTGCGTGACTCGAGCGGCCGAGTCGCTCGGATCGTCGAGCACAAGGATGCGTCCGAATCGGAGCGGGCGATCCGCGAGATCAACGCGGGCTTCTATGCCCTGAGCGTGGCGCGGCTCGCCGCCTGGCTTCCGAGGATGAAGAACCAGAACGCGCAGAAGGAGTACTACCTCACCGACATCGTGGGCTTTGCCGTCGGCGAGGGCGTGCCCGTCGCCGCCGTGAAAGCGGCGGATCCGTGGGAAGTGGCCGGCGTGAACTCCAAGCGCGAGCTTGCGGAGCTGGAGCGCGAGGTGCAGCGGCGCGAGGCCGCTCGGCTGATGGAATCGGGAGCGACGCTCGCCGACCCTTCGCGGATCGATGTACGCGGGACGGTGCAGTGCGGCCGCGACGTATCCATCGACGTCAATTGCGTGTTCGAGGGCCGGGTCGCGCTCGGCGATGGCGTGGTCATCGGCCCGAATTGCGTCCTGCGAGATGTATCGATCGGTTCCGGCACTCAGGTGCTCGCGTTCTCGCACCTGCAGGAGGCCGAGGTCGGCGCCCATTGCCGCATCGGCCCCTACGCGCGGCTTCGTCCGGGAGCAACGCTCGCTGAGGACGTGCACGTAGGCAACTTCGTCGAAGTGAAGGCGAGCCGGCTGGGAGCGGGCTCCAAGGCGAACCACCTCGCCTATGTCGGCGATTCCCAGGTCGGCCGGCGCGTGAACATCGGCGCGGGCACGATCACGTGCAACTACGACGGATCCGCCAAGCACCGCACGGTGATCGAGGACGAATGCTTCATCGGCTCCGACTCGACGCTCGTCGCGCCGGTGCGGATTTCCCGCGGCTCGTATATCGGCGCGGGCTCGACCATCACGAAGGACACGCCTCCCGGCCAGCTCACCGTCGGAAGGGCGAAGCAGGTCTCCATTCCTTCGTGGAAGCCGAAGAAAAAGGCCTAGGGCGATGTGCGGCATCGTAGGCGCGGCGGCGCGGCGCGACATCGTGCCGGTCCTGCTCGAGGGCCTGCGCCGCCTCGAATACCGCGGCTACGACTCCTGCGGCGTGGCAGTCATCGACGGCGGCACGATGCGACGGATAGTCAGCGTCTCTCGCGTGGCAGATCTTGGAGCGCGGATCCAGAGCGAGGCCACGCACGGATCGACGGGCATCGCCCATACGCGCTGGGCGACCCACGGCGCGCCGGCGACGCAGAACGCCCATCCGCTCGTCTCGCGCGACGAGATTGCGCTCGTGCACAACGGCATCATCGAGAACTACGAGGAGCTGCGCGCCGAGCTGCGGCGCGCCGGATACGAGTTCGCCGGCGAGACCGATACGGAAGTCGTCGCGCACCTGATCCACAGCGTGTACCGCGGGCGCCTTGTCGAGGCGGTCCGCCAGGCCGTCAAGCGCCTCAAGGGGGCGTACGCGATCGCGGTAGTAGCGACTCGCGAGGCCGGCCGGGTGGTGGGCGCGCGCTCCGGCAGTCCCCTCGTCGTCGGCATCGGCGAGCGTGAATTCTTCCTCGCCTCCGATGCGCTCGCGCTGGCGGGCGCGACCGATCGCGTGGCGTACCTCGAGGATGGCGATATCGCCGAAGTGAGCGACGAGGGCTGGACGGTCCAGGATGCGCAAGGGCGGCCGGCCGCCCGCGAAGTGCGCAAAGTCCAGGCCGGTGCCGCGAATGTCGAGCTCGGGCCTTACCGGCACTTCATGCAGAAGGAGATCTTCGAGCAGCCGCGGGCGGTTTCCGACACGCTCGAAGGAGTCCTGGGCATCGCACCGGAGCTCTTCGGCAACGATGCGCGCGCCGTCCTGGAGAGAGCCGATTCGGTGCTCATCCTTGCCTGCGGGACGAGCTATTACGCCGGCCTCGTGGCGAGGCAATGGGTCGAAACGCTCGCAGGGCTGCCATGCTCGGTCGAGATCGCAAGCGAATATCGCTATCGCGACAGCGTCCCGAATCCGCGCACGCTCGTCGTCCTCGTCTCTCAATCGGGCGAGACGGCCGACACGCTTGCTGCCCTGCGCCACGCGCAGTCCCTCGGCCAGCAGGCGACGCTCGCCATTTGCAACGTCGCGACGAGCAGCATGATGCGCATGACGCGGCTTCGCTACCTCACGCACGCCGGCGTCGAGGTGGGCGTGGCCTCCACCAAGGCGTTCACGACGCAGCTGGTTGCGCTCTTTCTCCTTGCGTTGACGCTGGCGAAGCTGAGGAACAGACTGACCGAAGAGAAGGAAAAGACCTATCTGCACCAGCTTCGGCACCTTCCGGCCGCGCTCGGCGCGGTGCTCGCCCTCGAACCGCAGGTGATCGCCTGGTCGGAGCGATTCGCGAAGAAGTCGCACGCGCTTTTCCTCGGGCGGGGATTGCACTATCCAATCGCGCTCGAAGGCGCGCTGAAGCTGAAGGAAATTTCTTATATCCACGCCGAGGCCTATCCGGCGGGGGAGCTGAAGCACGGCCCGCTCGCGCTCGTGACGGAGGAGATGCCGGTGGTGACGGTCGCCCCGAACGACGCCTTGCTCGAGAAGCTCAAGTCCAACATGCAGGAGGTGCGTGCGCGGGGCGGCGAGCTTTACGTGTTTGCCGACGCGGACACGCAAATCTCCCCCTCCCTGGGGGTCAACGTCATCCGGCTGCCGGAGCACTACGGGCTCCTCTCGCCCATCCTGCACGTCGTGCCGCTGCAGCTCCTCGCCTACCACGCCGCGCTCTCCCGGGGGACCGACGTGGACAAGCCGCGCAATCTGGCGAAATCCGTAACGGTAGAGTAGCCTTTTCGCGTTAGAGTCCGGGCCTTCTAGAGGGGGGTGCAATGTCGATCAGGAAATTCGCCGTCGCGGCCGGCGCCGCACTGCTATGCGCCAACGTCCACGCGCAGACCGAGATCCAGTGGTGGCACTCGATGGGGGGTGCCTTGGGAGAGAAGGTCAACGAGCTCGCGACCAAGTTCAACGGGACACAAAAGGAATACAAGCTGGTCCCGGTCTACAAGGGCAGCTATCCGGAGTCGATGACTGCGGCGATCGCGTCGTTCCGGGCCGGTAACGCGCCTCACATCCTCCAGGTCTTCGAGGTCGGCACGGCGACGATGATGGCCGCGAAGGGCGCCATCGTGCCGGTCGCCAAGGTCATGAGCGACGCGAAGGAGCCCTTCGATCCCCATGCCTATCTGCCGACGGTCGCCGGTTATTACACCGACCTGAAGGGCAACATGCTTTCTTTTCCCTTCAATAGCTCGACCGTGATGTTCTACGTGAACAAGGAGGCCTTCAAGAAGGCCGGCCTGGACGGCGAGCAGGCGCCGAAGACCTGGAAAGAGCTGATTGCCGCCGCCGACAAGCTCAAGGCTTCCGGCCACAGCTGCCCGTACACGAGCGGCTGGCCTTCCTGGATGCATATCGAGAACTTCAGCGCCTGGCACAACGTCCCCATCGGCACCAAGGAAAACGGGATGGGCGGCACCGACACGGTGTTCACGTTCAACTCGCCGCTCCACGTCCGCCATCTCACGACGCTCGGCGATCTCGCGAAGAAGGGCGAATTCATCTACGCCGGCCGCACCAACCAGGCAGAGGCGAAGTTTGCCAGCGGTGAATGCGCGATGCTCACCTCGAGCGCAGGCGCGCAAGCGACGATCCGCAAGACCGCCAAGTTCGACTGGTCGATGAACTTCATCCCATACTATGACGACGTGAAGGGCGCGCCGCAGAACTCCATCATCGGCGGGGCATCGCTCTGGGTCATGGGCGGAAAGAAACCCGAGGAATACCGCGGGGTTGCGAAGTTCTTCGCCTTCCTGTCGCAGCCGGAAGTCCAGATGGACTGGCACACGAGCACGGGATACGTGCCCATCACGCTGGCGGCATACGAGCTCACCCGCAAGTCCGGCTTCTATGAGAAGACTCCGGGTGCCGACATGCCGGTCAAGCAGCTCACCCTGCATACGCCCACGGCGAACTCCAAGGGCTTGCGCTTCGGCAACTTCGTGCAGGGGCGCGAGGTAATCGAGGAGGAAATGGAGGCCGTGTTCGCCGGCAAGAAGGACGCCAAGACGGCGCTCGACGACGCGGTTCGGCGCGGCAACGACGTGCTTCGCAAGTTCGAGGCCGCCAACAAGCAGTAGCCGGCGGCGATGGATCGTCTTCGGCGTCGGCGCGGCGGATAAGGCGGCGCGATGGAGAAGCGCGTCGTCTTCCGCTCCGCGTGGCTTCCCTATGCGCTGCTAGCCCCGCAGATCGCGGTCACCGTTGTCTTTTTCTTCTGGCCGGCGGCTCAGGCCGTCTGGTATTCGTTCCTCCTGCAGGATGCGTTCGGGCTCAGCACGCAATTCGTGTGGTTCCAGAACTTCCAGGCGCTTTTCGGCGATAGCCACTACCTGGATTCGTTCAGGGTCACGGCGATCTTCAGCGCGCTCGTGGCGGTCTTCGGCATCGGGGCGTCGCTCCTTCTTGCCGTGATGGCGGACGGCGTGGTCCGCGGCGCGCTGGTGTACAAGACGCTGCTCATCTGGCCCTACGCAGTGGCATCGGCCGTCGCGGGCGCCCTGTGGGCGTTCCTCTTTGCGCCCTCCATCGGCATCGTCACGTACTTCCTGAGGAAGCTCGGTATCGACTGGAACTGGATCATCCAGGGAGACCAGGCGATGCTGCTGGTGGTCCTCGCCTCGGTCTGGAAGCAGATCAGCTACAACTTCCTGTTCTTCCTCGCGGGGCTCCAGTCGATCCCCAAGTCGCTCATCGAAGCCGCCGCGATCGACGGCGCGGGGCCGTTCCGGCGCTTCTGGACGATCGTCTTCCCGCTCCTGTCTCCGACGACGTTCTTCCTCCTCGTGGTGAACATCGTCTACGCCTTCTTCGACACCTTCGGCGTGATCGACGCGACGACGCAGGGCGGGCCGGCGGGCGCCACGCAGATCCTCGTCTACAAGGTCTACTACGACGGCGTCAAGGCGGCGGATCTCGGCGGATCGTCCGCGCAGTCGGTCATCCTGATGTTCATCGTCATCGCGCTCACCGTCGTCCAGTTCCGCTTCGTCGAGAGGAGGGTGCAGTACTAGATGGTCGAGAACAGGCCCTGGATGACGTTTCTCTCGCATGCGCTGCTTATCGCGGGCGTCGTCGTCGTCGCCTTCCCCCTGTACGTGACCTTCGTCGCCTCGACCTTGACGCTAGACGAGATACTCCAGGTGCCGATGCCGTTGCTACCGGGCGGCCACCTGCTGGAGAACTATCGCCAGGTCCTCATTGCCGGGTCGACCAAGGGCTCGAGCGCGCCGGTGTCGACCATGCTCTTCAACAGCTTCGTCATGGCCATGGCCATCGCCATCGGCAAGATCGCGATCTCGATCATCGCCTCGTTCGCGATCGTGTACTTCCGCTTTCCGCTGCGGAACTTCTTCTTCTGGATGATCTTCGTCACGCTCATGCTCCCGGTCGAGGTGCGCATCATCCCGACGTTCAAGGTCGCAGCCGATCTCGGCCTGCTGAACACCTACACCGGCCTCACGCTCCCGCTCATCGCGTCGGCGACCGCTACGTTCCTCTTCCGCCAGTTCTTTCTCACGATCCCGGACGAGATCGC
>JAFAGU010000201.1 GCA_019237595.1 Betaproteobacteria bacterium
CGGCAAGACCACGCTCGACGAGGCGATCGACCTGATCGCAGGCGCGCAGTACGTGGTGACGAACGACTCGGGACTCATGCACGTCGCCGCGGCGCTCGGGCGTCCGCAGGTGGCGCTGTTCGGCTCCTCCAGCCCGCTCCACACGCCGCCGCAATCGGAGCGCGCGCGTGTCCTATGGCTGCACGTCGAGTGCAGCCCCTGCTTCCAGCGCGAATGCCCGCTCGGGCACTTTCGCTGCATGCGCGAGCTGGCGGTCGACAAGGTGGCGGCGGAAATAGAGAATCTCGCCGGGTAAAAAGATGACGGCGAAGATCTTTCCCACGGCGCAGGACGCGGAGAACGCCTTCTACGAGGCGCTGGAGAGCGCCGACCTCGAGGCCATGATGGCGGTGTGGGCGGAGGACGAGGAGATCGTGTGCATCCATCCGACCGGGCCGCGACTGGCAGGCCAGGAGCAGGTGCGGCAGAGCTGGGCGAAGATCTTCTCGGGCGGCGCGAGGAACCGCGTGCACGTCACCCACCAGGTCACGCTCTCGGGAATGATGATGGAGGTGCACAGCGTGCACGAGAACTTCGCGCTCGAGGACGACGCGCCCGGCCGCGGCGACGCGCGCCCCGCGCCGATCGTCGCCACGAACGTGTACCTCCGCACCGCGGCGGGCTGGCGCATGATCGTGCACCACGCCTCGCCCGCTCCCGGACAGGCGGAGCCCGCGCCACGGGAAACGGGTCACAAGATTCTTCATTGAGCAGTTACGTCGCTCCCAAGTGGCTTCCAGGAGGCCACTTACAGACGATCTTGGCGTCCCTGCGCCCTCCGCCGCCGGTCGCTAAGACGCGCGAGCGCTGGGACACGCCCGATGGCGACTTCATCGACGTCGATTGGGCAGGCGATGCGGCCTCGCGCCGGCTGCTCGTGCTCTTCCATGGCCTGGAAGGCGGGTCGGACAGCCACTACGCGCGCTCGCTTTCCGCGCACGCCGCCGCGGCCGGCCTGCGCGTGGCCATGCCGCACTGGCGAGGGTGCTCCGGGGAGATCAACCGCAGGCCCCGGGCGTACCACTCGGGGGACAGCGACGAGGTGGACTGGATCCTGCGAAAGCTCCTACCCTCGGCCGATGAACGCTACGCGGTCGGGGTTTCGCTCGGCGGCAACGTGCTCCTCAAGTGGCTCGGGGAGCGCGGCGGGTCCGCGGCGTCCATCGTTCGCCGCGCTGCCGCGGTGTCCGCGCCGGTCGACGTCGGGGCCGCCGGGCGCGCGCTCGACCGCGGGCTGAACCGCGTGCTCTACACGCAGATGTTCCTCTCCACCCTGAAGCCGAAGTCCCTGCGCAAGCTCGAGGCGTTTCCCGGGCTCTTCGATGCGGCGGCGCTCGAGCGCGCGCGCACCTTCCGCGAGTTCGACGACCTCGTCACCGCACCGCTGCACGGCTTTCGCGACGCGGACCACTACTGGTCCATGGCGTCGAGCGCGCCGAAGCTCTCCGGCATCCGCGTGCGCACGCTGGTGCTGAACGCGCGCGACGACCCCTTCCTTCCGGAGGCGGATCTCCTGCGCTCGGCGCGGGAGGTTTCCGAGGCCGTGTTGCTAGAATTCCCGCGCGCCGGCGGGCATGTCGGTTTCCTCGAAGGCCCGTTTCCCGGCCGCCACGGCTGGCTTGCCCGGCGCTTGCTCTCCTTCCTGCTCGAGACATGAACGTCCCCGCCGAGATCTTCCGCACCTACGACATCCGCGGCGTCGTCGGCCGCACGCTCACCGCCGACATCGTCTTCCGCATAGGACAAGCGCTCGGAACCCTCGCGAAGGAGCGCGGCGCGCCGACCTTCGCCATCGGCCGCGACGGACGGCTCTCGGGACCCGAGCTCTCCGGCGCGCTCGTCGAGGGCCTGCTCGCCGCCGGCGCCGATGCGATCGACATCGGCATGGCGCCCACGCCGGTCACCTATTTCGCCGCCTTCCACCTCGATTGCGCGAGCTGCGTCTCCGTCACGGGAAGCCACAACCCGCCCGACTACAACGGCCTCAAGCTCGTCATCGGCGGGAACACGCTCTACGGCGAGGACATCCAGCGCATCCGCACGATCATCGAATCCGGCAAGTGCTCGAGCGGACAGGGCAAGCGCAGCCAGGCCGACGTGGTCGACGCCTATGTTCGGCGAATCACCTCGGACGTGAAGCTCGCGCGGCCGATGCGCATCGCGGTCGACTGCGGCAACGGCGTCGCCGGCGCAGTGGCGCCCAAGCTCTACCGCGCCCTCGGCTGCGAAGTGGAGGAGCTCTACTGCGACGTGGACGGACACTTTCCCAACCACCACCCGGATCCGTCCCAGCCCAAGAATCTGCGCGAGTTGATCCTGAGATTGAAGGATTCCTCCTGTGAAATCGGCTTTGCCTTCGACGGCGATGGGGACCGGCTCGGGCTCGTCACGAAGGACGGCGAGATCATCTACGCCGACCGGCAGCTCATGCTCTACGCGAAGGACCTGCTCTCGCGCAATCCGGGCGCCGAGATCCTCTACGACGTGAAGAGCACGCGCCTGCTCGCGCCGTGGATCGAGAAGCACGGCGGCCGCGCGACGATCTGGAAGACCGGCCACTCGCTCATCAAGGCGAAGCTCCGGGAAACGGGCGCGCTCCTTGCGGGCGAGATGTCCGGGCACACGTTCTTCAAGGAGCGCTGGTACGGCTTCGACGACGCGCTCTATTGCGGCGCGCGGCTCCTCGAGATCGTCTCGAAGGAGCCCGACGCGAACCCGATCCTCAAGGCGCTTCCCAACGCGCCTTCGACCCCGGAGCTCCATTGGTCGCTCGAGGAAGGCGAGCCGCACGCGCTCGTCGCGAAGCTCCAGCAATCGAAGCCTTTTCCGGGCGCGAGGCGCATCCTGACGATCGACGGCGTGCGGGTCGAGTACGACGACGGTTTCGGCCTCGCCCGGGCGTCGAACACGACGCCCGTCATCGTGCTACGCTTCGAGGCAGATACGGCCGGCGCTCTGGAGCGCATCAAGACGGCGTTCCGAAACGCGCTGCAGCCCCTCAAGCCCAATGCGCCTCTTCCTTACTAGCCTCTTCCTCGTCAGCGCCAACGCGATGGCCGCCTGCCCGCCCCTTCTCGATCGCAAGGTCGAGACCATCGACGAGAAGCAGCAGTCGCTCTGCCAGTACCAGGGCAAGGTGCTCCTCGTGGTGAATACCGCGAGCCAGTGCGGCTACACGCCGCAGTACGAGGGGCTCGAGGCATTGCACCGCAAGTACCGAGACCGCGGCCTCGTCGTCCTCGGCTTCCCGTCGAACGACTTCGGCGGCCAGGAGCCGGGCTCCAACAAGGAAATCGCCAGCTTCTGCGTCAACCAGTACGCGGTCGATTTCCCGGTGTTCGGCAAGTCCGTCCTCAAGAGCAATTCGTTCTACATGGCGCTCGAAAAAGCCACGGCGGAAGCCCCGCGCTGGAATTTCCACAAGTACCTGGTGGATCGCAGCGGCACGCGCGTGCAGAGCTTCGCCACGCAGGTCGAGCCCGACGATCCGAAGCTCGTCCATTCCATCGAACAACTCCTCGGAGCCAGGAAATGAAGCTCGCCCTCGCCGCGCTGTGCAGCCTCGCCCTCGTTTCCCTTCCCGCCATCGCCCAGGACAAGAAGGAGCCTTCCGAGGCTCAGAAGAAGCAGCAGGCGCGGATGAAGGATTGCAACGAGCAGGCCGCCACCAAGGGCGTGAAGGGCGACGAGCGAAAAGCCTTCATGAGCTCCTGCCTGAAGGGCGACACGAACGCCAAGGGCGAGAAGATGACCGAGCAGCAGAGCAAGATGAAAGCGTGCAACAAGCAGGCCGGCGACAAGAAGCTCAAGGGCGACGAGCGCAAGAAGTTCATGAGCGAGTGCCTGAAAGGCTAGCGCTCCGCTAGGCGAAGTCGGGACCGATCTCCTTCAGCGCGTCGGTCACGAGGCAGTCCACGCCCCACCCGAGCAGCCGGCGCCCCGCCGCCGGGTCGTTGACCGTCCAGCAAAGCAGCCCATAGCCCGCGGCGCGCACGGCGCGCGCCTTCTCCTCGGTGAGCTTCTCGTGGTTGCAGTGGAGCGCGCGGCAGCCGAGCTCCGGAAGGAGCGCCGCCCAGTTCGCCGGCACGTCGCCCGCAAGCAGCCCGTAGTGATGGCGTGGCTCGGCGGCTCGCGCGGCGCGTAGCGCGTCCATCGAGAAGGAAGAGAGGATCGGCGCAACCGGCGCATCCTTCCACAGGGCGGCCGCGGCCCGCGCCACCGCCTCGCCGGTTGCGCGCTCGTGGCCCTTCGCCGGCTTGATCTCGATGTTGGCCCAGAGGCCCAGGCGCAGGCAGAGCTGCGAAGCCTTCTCGAAGCTCGGAATGCCCTCGCCGTTGCCGGCGTCGAGGCGCTCGAGCTCCTTGAAGGTCATCGCCGGGACGCTTCCCTTCACGCCGGTGGTGCGCTCCGTGGTCTCGTCGTGGATGAGGACCGGCGTGCCGTCCTTTGCCAGCATGACGTCGAACTCGACGCCCTTGAAGCCGAGCGAGGCGCCGAGGCGCAGCGCGCCGAGCGTGTTCTCCGGCGCGAGCGCGCCGCCGCCGCGGTGCGCGACGATCCTCGGGAAAGGCCAGGCCATCGCCGGATGCTAGCGGATCGCCTTCGCCTGCGCCGCCTTCGGCTCCGGCTCGTTGGCGGCGAAGCGCTCGAGGATCACGTTGCCGCGACGCACCGCGTTGTTGAGCGCATCGAGGGGCGTCTTGCGCCCCGCCCACACGAGCTCGAGCTCCTCGTCGATGATCGTGCGGATGCGCGGCAGGTGCGCGAGGCGGATGCCCTGCGTCTCCTTGGTAGGCGCCTTGAGCGCGAGCTGGCGCAGCGCCACCTCCTGCCCCGGGTTCGCGGCATAGAAGCCCTGCGCACGGGCGAGCTCGTAGGCGCTCAGCGTGACCGGGACGAAGCCGGTCTTCTCGTGCCATTCGGCCTGGACGTCGGGGCGCGAGAGGAAGGCGAGGAACTGCGCGACGCCGCGATACTCGCCGCCGCTCTTGCCCTCCATGACCCAGAGCCCTCCGCCGCCCGCGAGCGTGTTCTGCGGCGAGCCGGCGAAGTCGGAGTAGTACGGAAGCTGCGCGACGCCGACGTCGAAGCGCGCGCCGCGGGCGAGCTCCGGGTAGCTGGCCGACGAAGCCGTCATCACCGCGCATTCGCCGGAGGCGAAGCGCTTCTCGGCCTGCGCCTCGCGGCCGGAATAGACGAAATAGCCCGAGCGGTTCCACGAGGAGAGCGTCGAGATCCAGCGCACGATCAGCTGCCCGTTGAACGCGAGGCGCACGTTGGCGCTCGCCATGCCGTTGTGGTGCGTGGCGAATTCCTGGTTGTGCCACGCGCTCATGTTCTCGAGCAGCACCCACGACGGATGGGCGGTGGTGAACGGGCAGCCGACGCCCGAGTCGCGCAGCGCGCCGAGCGCGGCCGGCATCTCGTCCCACGTGCGCGGCGGGCGCGACGGATCGAGCTTCGCGCGCCTGAAGGCGTCGCGGTTGTAGAACAGCACCGGCGTCTCGGCATTGAACGGCAGCGCGAGGAGCCGCCCCCGCGTATCGGCAAAGGAGCCGGCGACCGCGGGAATGAACTTCACGTCGGGCGCCACGCCCGCTTCGCGCATCACCTGCCAGAGCGGCCGCACGCCGTGCCTGACCGACATGATGTCGGCCGTGCCCGCCTCGTCGACCTGGACGATGTGCGGCCCCTGGCGGTCGCGCCGCGCCGCGATCGCCGCGGCGAGCGTGCGCTCGTAGCTGCCCTGGTAGGAAGGCACTACGCGGAAGGCGGCCTGCGAGGCATTGAACCGGTCGGCGAGCGCTTCCAGCTCGGCCGCCGGCGCGCCGGTCATCGCATGCCAGAGGCGAATCTCCTGCGCGCCGAGCGCCGGCGATGCGCCGCACAAGAGCGCGGAAAGCGATGCGATCGCCAGCGCCGCGCGCGTCCGGCCCCCGATCCAGCGCTGCAATTTCTTTCCCATCCCTGCCGCGAGTATATAGTCCGGACGGCGATGGCTTCCATTCACGAATTCACGGCGACCGAGCTCTCGCGCGCGTACGCGCGCGCGGAGCTGTCGCCGGTGGACGTCGCGCGGGAGGCGCTCGCGCGCATTAGTTCCTGCGAGCCGAAGCTGAACGCCACGTATCGCGTCGATCGCGAAGGCGCGCTCGCGAGCGCGCGGGAGTCCGAGGCGCGCTGGCGCGCGGGCAAGCCCAAGTCCGCCATCGACGGCGTGCCGATCACCATCAAGGAGAACATCTACACGCGCGGGGACCCGGCGCCGATCGGCACGCGCGCGAACGAGGACGCGCCTGCGCAGGCGCAGGACGCCCCGCCTGCGGCGCGCTCGCGCGAGGCGGGCTGCGTGATCCTGGGCAAGACCACGATGCCCGACTACGGCATGCTTTCGTCGGGCCTGTCGAGCCTGCACGGCATCACGCGCAATCCGTGGCGGCTCGATCGCAACCCTTCCGGCTCGAGCTCGGGCGCCGCCGCCGCGGCCGCGGCGTGCTACGCGCCGCTGCACATCGGCACCGACATCGGCGGCTCCGTGCGCCTGCCTGCGACGCACTGCGGCATCTTCGCACTCAAGCCGTCGCTCGGGCGCGTGCCGGTCTATCCGCCCTACATGGGGCGGGTCGCCGGGCCGATGACGCGAAGCGTGGCGGACGGGGCGCTTCTCATGGACGCGATCGCGCGGCCCGATCCGCGCGACTTCATGGACCTTCCGCCGCACGCCATCGATTTTTCTCGGCTGGAGATGGAGGACGCCAAGGGAGTGAAGATCGGCTTCCTTCCCAGCATGGAAGCCGGGTTGCCGGTGAACCGCGAAACGCAGGCCGCCGCGGCGGAAGCCGCCAGGGCGCTCGAGCGCGCCGGCGCGAGCGTCGAGCCGATGCGCTCGTTCCTCACGCCCGAGATGCTCGATGGCATGTGCCGGTTTTTCGAGGCGCGCTCCTACAACGATTTCCTGCAGCTCGCGGAGGTTCGCCAGCAGAAGGTGCTGCCGTTCATCGCCGAATGGTGCACCTGGCGCGCCGCTCGCTTCACCGGGCGCGACGTGATGCAGGCGTATGCGAGCGTGCTGGCTATGCGCGAAGCAGCGGTGGCGGCCTCGCGGCCCTTCGACTACGTGCTTTCGCCGACTTCGCCGATCCTCGCCTATGCGGCCACGAGCGCCGCGCCCGGGGACGATCCGCGGAACGCGCTCCCGCACATCGCCTTCACCGTTCCCTGGAACATGTCGGAGCAGCCCGCGGCCTCGCTCAATTGGTCCTACGGGGAAACGGGCGACACGCAAGGCCTGCCGATCGGCGTGCAAGTCGTCGGACGCCGCTTCGACGACGGCGGCGTGCTGCGCGTTTGCGCGCTGCTGGAGAAGCTGCGTCCTGCCCAGAAGCCCTGGCCTTCTCCCTGAGCTAGAGAATCAGAGGTACAGCAGGACGAGCGCCACGAGCGCGGGCAGCGCCTGCACCCAGAAGATCTTGCGCGGCCCGGTCGTGGCGCCGAATACTCCGGCAAGCACGACGCAGCCGAGGAAGAACACCGCGATCGGCAGCGCGAACGTCGAGCCTGCCTGGCGGAGCCACAGCGACCACAAGAGCCCCGCCGCCAGGAAACCGTTGTAGAGGCCCTGGTTCATCGCCAGCACTTTCGTAGCCGCCGACTGCTCGGGCGCCATGCCGAGCGCGCGCCGGCCGAACGGCGTGTCCCAGAGGAACATCTCCAGGACGAGGAAGTACAGGTGAAGCAGCGCAACCAGGCCGACGACGATGCCCGCGGCAAGCTTCATGGCTTTCCTCCCTCGCTTCTCATCGGTGCGCCGGCCCGAGCGGCCGGAGCCTCACGCCTTTCCTGAGCTTCGTCCACTTGAACTCCGCGGGATCCGCGAGCGCGGGTCCGGGAGACTTCACCACCAGCACTTCCTTGGCGATCGGCTGGAAGTCGGCCCGGAAGTGCACGGAGCTCTTGAGGGCGATCATGCGTTCCTGCCGCGGCTCGACGCCGAGGTGGCGGAACATCTCCTGGTCGGCGGCCTGGCACTTGCGCGAGGCGAGGGCAACCCGGACGCCCGGCGCGTTCTTCGAGCGCAGGAGCGCCATCGGCCCGAGCTTCATGCGGAATCCCTTGAACATCGGCCCGGTGCACGTGAACTGGCCGTCACCGAGGCGCTCGATCGTGAATTCGCCTTCCAGGGGAGAATCATTTTCGATATTGGATTTGCCGCCAAGGCGGAATACGAGCGTGCGGCCCTGCCCCGCCTCGTGCGCGCGCTTCGCGGAGTCGCCGTCGATCAGCAGCCCGAGAACGGCCTCCTTTGCATTTTGGGAAATAAGCTCCTTCAGGAGGCCGGTCGTGTCTCCATTGCCGCCCGCGCCCGGATTGTCCTGGGTGTCCGCCATCACGATCGGGCGGCCTGGCGCGCCGCGCTCGCGCGAGAGACGCACGGCGTCCGCAGGCGAATGCAGCTCGAGGACGAAATCCTTTTCCGCGTCGGCGACGAGCCGACGCAGCCGCTCGACGGCCTCGCCCGCTTCCTTCTCATCGAAGGAATAGCCGAAGACCGACATTCCGCACTCCGCGAAGTCCGCCATGGGAAAGCCCGGCGTGAAGGAGAGCACGGTGCCGCCCTGCGTTTCCATTCGACCGAGTTCCTCGTAGATCGAGCGGCATGGCTCGATGAACGAGCACTGCGACGGGATGCCGGTCAGGAAATCGAGCCTCGCATGGGCGCCCTTCATCGGGCGCCCGGCCTTCAGCATTTCGCCGAGGGCGTGCGCCGCGCGGGCGCCGGTAGCTGCCATGTCGACGTGCGGATAGGTGCGATAGGCGACCAGCGCATCGGCCGTCTCCATCATCGCGCGGGTGACATTCGCGTGCAGGTCGAGGCTCGCGGCGATCGGCACCGACGGCCCCACGGCTTCGCGCACGCGGCGCAGGATCTCGCCCTCGCCGTCGTCGAAACGCTCGCTCACCATCGCGCCGTGCAGGTCGAGGTACACCGCGTCCGGCTGCTCTTTTTCCAGATGAAGGACGAGGGATCGGGTGATGCGCTCGAACGCCTCTTCGGTCACATGCGCCGAGGGGCTCGCCGCGGCCCAGGCCGTGCCGACCAGGGAATGTCCCTGCGCTCGCAACGCCTCGATCGCGCCGGCCGCGGGGATGTTCGCGCCTTCGACCGCGGCGAAGATCGACGCGCCGAACTGCGCGCCCGGCCAGCCTCCGCCCGCCTCGAAGGCGGCGTAGTCCGCCTTGGACGGAGCGAAGGTGTTGGTTTCGTGCTGGAACCCGCCGATCGCGATGCGCGCCATGGCCTATACTTTCGCCTCCAGCCCGGAGATTAAACCAATGGTCCGAAAGGTCGCCGCCGCAGCCCTTCTTGGTTTGATTCTGACCTGCGCCCATGCGCAGGACAAAGTGCTTCGCATCGTGCCGCACTCGAACCTCGCGATCCTCGACCCGATCTGGACGACGGCGTACATGAGCCGCAACCACGGCTACATGATCTACGACACGCTCTTCGGCACGGACGAGAAGAACCAGGTCCGGCCGCAGATGGTCGAGTCCTGGACCGAGAGCCCCGACCACCGGCTCTGGACCTTCAAGCTGAGGAAGGGCCTCGAGTTCCACGACGGCAAGCCGGTCACCGGCGACGACGTGATCGCCTCGCTGCAGCGCTGGGGCAAGCGCGATGCGATGGGCGTCGCGCTCTTCGGCTTCGTCGACCGCATGGATTCGCCCGCGCCCGACACGGTGCGCATGTTCCTGCGCGAAGCGTGCAGCTTCGTGCTCGATGCGCTCGGCAAGCCCTCCTCCAACGTGCCCTTCATCATGCCCAGGCGCGTCGCGGAGACCGACGCCTTCAAGCAGATCGAGGACTACACAGGCTCGGGCCCCTACGTCTTCGTCAAGGACGAATTCAAACCGGGGGATAAAGCTGTTTATATAAAAAATAAAAAGTATGTGCCGCGCAAGGAGCCTCCGTCCGGCTCCGCCGGAGGCAAGAACGTCTACGTCGACCGAGTGGAGTGGAATTTGGCGCTCCGCGACGGCCAGGCGCAGGTGAACGCGCTCAAGCAGGGCGAGATCGACATTCTCGAGCAGGTGCCCTTCGAGCTCTACGAGAGCGTGAAGAGCGACCCGAACATCCAGCTGCCGGATTTCGACCGCGTCGGCTTCCAGTACATGGCGCGCTTCAACCACCTGAACAAGCCCTTCGACAACGTGAAGGTGCGCCGCGCGGTGCTCGCGGCCTTCCAGCAGGAGCCCTTCCTTCGCGCGCAGGTGGGCGTGAAGGAGCTCTATCACACCTGCGCGTCGATCTACACCTGCGGCACGCCGTTCGCGAGCGATGCCGGCAGCGACATCCAGTCCAAATCGAACATGAAGAAAGCGCAGGAGCTCCTCAAGGAGTCCGGCTACGACGGCACGCCGATCGTGCTCATGAAGCCGACCGACCTCGCGGCGATCCAGAAGCTCCCCGACGTCGCGGCGCAGCTCATGCGCCAGGCGGGGTTCAAGGTCGACCTGCAGGCCATGGACTGGCAGACGCTTGTCGGCCGCCGCGCCAAGAAGGACCCGATCGACAAGGGCGGCTGGCACATGTTCCTCACCGCCTGGCAGGCGCACGACATCTGGAACCCGATCTCCAACGCCGCGCTCGACTGCCGCGGCGAGCAGTCGGGGTGGTTCGGCTGGTGCAAGGACGACCGGCTCGTGGAGCTCCGCGGCCAGTTCATGCGCGAGGCTGACCCGGCGAAGAAGAAAAAGCTCGCGGAGGCGATCCAGGCGCGGGCTTTCGAAGTCGGCACGCACGTGCCGCTCGGCGAGTACCGGGTGCCGATGGCCGCCCGCAAGAACATCAGCGGCTTCTTCGTCGCCAACGGCAACCTCTACTGGAACATTAAAAAGAACTGATCGAGTTCATCGCCCGGCGCGTCCTCGCCACGATCCCGGTTCTCGCGATCGTGGCGGTGCTGGTCTTCCTCCTCCTTCGCCTGACGCCGGGCGATCCGGCGGCGATCCTCGCGGGCGACGCCGCGACCGCCGAGCAGATCGATCGCATCCGCGCGAGCCTCGGCCTCGACCGCTCGATCGAGGCGCAGTTCGCGATCTGGCTGGGCCAGGTGCTCACGGGAGACCTGGGCCAATCGTTCTACTACCGCATGGGCGTGGCGACGCTGATCGGCCAGCGGCTGGAGCCCACGCTTGCGCTCGCCTTGTTCACGCTCGTCCTTTCGGTCTGCGTGGCCGTGCCGCTGGGCGTCCTCGCCGCATGGCGCCACGGCGGCTGGCTCGACCGCGGCCTGATGGCCTTTTCGGTCGGCGGCTTCTCGGTGCCGACCTTCGTCGTCGCCTACCTGCTCATCTGGCTCGTCTCGCTCAAGCTCGGCTGGCTGCCGGTGCAGGGCTACGTCCGGTTCTCTGAGAACCACCTTTTGTTCCTCAAGCATCTCATCCTGCCGTCCATCACGCTCTCCTTCATCTACATCGCGCTCATCGCGCGCGTCACGCGCGCCTCGGTGCTCGAGGCGCTGGGCGAGGACTACATCCGTACGGCGCGCGCCAAGGGCCTCCCGGAAACGCGCGTGCTGCTTCGCCACGCGCTCGCGAACGCGGCCGTGCCGATCGCCACGGTGATCGGCATCGGCATCGCCATCCTGATCGGCGGCGTCGTGGTGACCGAATCGGTGTACGCGATTCCGGGACTGGGGCGGCTCACCGTGGATGCAGTCCTCGCGCGCGACTTCCCGACGATCCAGGGCCTGATCCTCTTCTTCTCGTTCGTGTACGTGATGGTCAATCTGCTGATCGACCTCTCGTACGCGTTCCTCGACCCGAGGATCCGCTACTAGGCCGATGGCCCGCGTTTTCGCCAACTGGTCGGTGCGAATCGGGGCGAGCGCCCTCGTCTTTCTTCTTTTTCTTGCCATCGCGGCGCCCTATCTAGGCACCGTGGACCCGACGCTCTTCGACGCGGGGAGCCGCGACCTGACGCCGGGGCAGGCGGGCGAGATCACGACGCTCGAGGGCGACACGGTGAAGCACGTCTTCCTGATGGGCTCCGATTCCTTCGGCCGCGACATCTACAGCCGCGTCCTCTACGGCACGCGCGTCTCGCTGATCGTCGGTCTCGCATGCGCCGCGGTCGCGCTCGCCGTGGGGATCGTCTGCGGGCTGCTCGCGGGCTACGTGCGCTGGCTCGACGGGCCGCTCATGCGCCTCATGGACGGCATCATGGCGATCCCGGCGATCCTGATCGCCATCGCGCTCGTGGCGCTCTGGCGCGCGAGCCTGCCCACGGTCATCTTTGCGATTGCGATCCCGGAGATCCCGCGCGTCACGCGGCTCGTGCGCTCGCTCGTGCTGACGCTGCGCGAGGAGCCTTACGTGGAAGCGGCCGTCTCGCTCGGCACGCCGCCGTTGAAGATCATGTTCGGACACATCCTGCCCAACACCATCGCCCCGCTCATCGTCCAGGGCACCTACATCGTCGGCTTCGCGATCCTCATCGAGGCGATCCTGTCCTTCCTCGGCGTCGGCCTGCCGCCCGACGTGCCAACATGGGGCAACATCATGGCCGAGGGGCGCGTGCAATTCGTCGCGTATCCCCACAACGTCTTCTTCCCCGGCATCTTCCTCGCCGCCACGGTGCTCGCGGTGAACATCCTCGGCGACGGCCTGCGCGATACGCTCGACCCGAAGCTCGCGAAGCGCGTGGAGCCCGAATGAGCGCCCTCGAGGTTCGCGGGCTCACGGTCGCGCTTCCGCGCGGCGCCGATCGAGCGCAAGCCGTGAGCGACGTGTCGTTCCAGGTCGAAAAGCGCGAGATCGTCTGCCTCGTCGGCGAATCGGGCTCGGGAAAGAGCGTCATCGCGCAGGCGATCATGGGCCTCCTGCCCGCGGCGCTCCCGGTGTCCCGCGGGCAAGTGTTCCTCGAGGGCGAGGAGCTCACGGCGGCCGCGCCCGCGCGCCTTCGCGAGCTCCGTGGCGCGCGGATGGCCATGATCTTCCAGGAGCCGATGACCGCGCTCAACCCGGTCATGACCTGCGGCGCCCAGCTCGACGAGCTGCTGCTCTTCCACGGGAGGACTTCCCCGGCCGAGCGAAGAAAGAAGATCCTCCAGCTCCTCGGCGAAGTCGCATTGGGCGATCCCGAGCGGATGCTCGCCTCCTATCCGCACCAGCTCTCCGGCGGGCAGCGCCAGCGCATCATGATCGCCATGGCGCTCGCCCTCGAGCCCGCGCTCCTGATCGCCGACGAACCCACCACGGCGCTCGATGTAACGACGCAATCCCAGATACTGAAATTGATCATCGAGGTGCAAAAGCGCCATGGCATGGCGGTGCTCTTCATCACCCACGACTTCGGCGTCGTCGCGGAGATCGCGGACCGAGTGGCGGTCCTGCGCCTGGGAGAGCTCGTCGAGAGCGGCCGGCGAGAGGAGGTGTTGAGCCATCCTCGCCACGACTACACGCGCATGCTCATCGCCTCCGTCCCGTCCCTGAAGCCGGCGCAGCGCGCCACGCTGCCCGCGGGGCCGGCCGCGCTGGAAACGAAAAAGCTCTCCAAGACCTATACCGAGCGCCGATGGCTCGGCCCGCGGCGCGAAGTGCATGCGGCGCGAGACGTGACGCTCGCCGTGAGGCGCGGCGAGACGCTCGGCATCGTCGGCGAATCGGGCTCCGGAAAATCCACGCTCGCGCGCTGCCTCGCCCGGCTCATCGAGCCGAGCGAGGGCGACATCTTCCTGGGCGGCACCAACATCGCCAGGTCCAAGCCGGCCGCGCTGCGCCCGCTTCGATCCCGCATCCAGATCGTTTTCCAGGATCCGTACCGCTCGCTCAATCCGCGGCGCACGGTGGCGCAGGCGCTCATCGAGGGACCAGTCAACTACGGCCTTTCCCGGGAGCAAGCGCTCGAGCGCGCGGGCCGGCTGCTCGCGCTCGTGGGCCTCGAGGGCTCCTCGCTCGAGCGCTATCCGCACCAGTTCTCCGGCGGCCAGCGCCAGCGGATCTGCATCGCCCGCGCGCTCGCCGTCGAGCCGGAGGTCCTGATCGCGGACGAGGCCGTCTCGGCGCTCGATGTCTCCGTCCAGGCCCAGGTGCTTCGGCTGCTCGAGGACATCCGCCGCAAGCTCGAACTCGCGATGGTGTTCATCACGCACGACCTGCGCGTCGCGGCGCAGGTCTGCGACACGGTCGCCGTCATGCACCGGGGACGGGTCGTCGAATACGGCTCGGCCGCCGAAGTGCTCGTGCACCCGCGCGACGAATACACCCAGGCCCTCCTCGCTGCGGCGCCGGGGCGCGACTTCGGGTTCGGATCCGCTGCGCAAGAAGCCGCGCGGCCCGGCAGCGGCGCGTAAACTAGCGCCCATGGAAGCGCTCGACGCCTCGCGCCTCGCCTCCGAAGGCCTGGAGGCTCGCGTCCTCGCGCGCTGCGGATCGACCAATACGGAGCTCCTCGCCTCGCGCGAGCCCTTCGTGCAAGCGGTGCTGCTCGCAACAGAGGAGCAGACGGCCGGCCGCGGCCGCCGCGGGCGCCGCTGGCATGCGGCTCCGCATGCCGCCATCACCTTTTCGCTCGCCCGGCGCATCGCGCGTGCGGTGCGCGAGCTGCCGGCGCTTTCGCTCGTCGCCGGCGTCGCGCTCGCCACCGCGCTGCGCGCCCTGGGCGCTCGCGAGGTGGCGCTCAAGTGGCCCAACGACCTCGTGGCCCGCGACGCCAAACTCGGCGGGATCCTCGTGGAAACGCGCCTTTCCGGCGGCATGCCGCTCGCGGTCGTGGGCGTGGGACTCAACTACTCGCGCGACGAAGCTCTCGGGCGGCGCCTGGGCCGGGCCGTCGTGTCGCTCGAGGAGCTGATCGCCGACCTGCCCGGCCGCAACGCCGTGATTCGCACTTGTGCTGCCGAGCTCCTTCGCGCGCTCGAACGGTTCGAGCGCGACGGATTGGACGCCGCGAGGAGCGCGTGGCCTGCGCTCGACGCGAACGCCGGCCGGAGGCTCCGCGTGCGCCTGGCGGACGGCCGCACCGTCACCGGGCTCGCCGCGGGTCTAGCGGAAGACGGCGCGCTTCGCCTGGAGACGCGCGCCGGGACGCGCGTCATCCGCAGCGGGCGCGTCGCGCAAGTGCGAGCGAGGGCCGCATGATCCTCGCGATCGACGCCGGAAACTCGCGCGTGAAGTGGGGATGGCTGGAAGGCGAAGAGGCCGGCGCGCTTCGCTGGAGCAGCATCGCCACCGTGTCGCTCATTGAGTTCGCCGCATCGAGCGACCACGTGAATCCGTTCTCGATCACTCACGAGGCGCCCGAGCGCATCGTCATCTCCAACGTGGCCGGCGAAGGCGCCCACCAGCTGCTCGTCAACTGGACGAGCATCTTCGACACCGAGACGCTGTGGCTGCGCGGCGAGGCGGAACGCTGCGGGGTAAAAAGCGGCTACGAGCGGCCCGAGCAGCTCGGGCCCGACCGCTGGGCGGCGCTCGTCGCCGCGAAGAGCGCCCACCACGGCCCGGCGCTCGTGGTGAACGCAGGAACCGCCACGACGGTCGACATGCTCGGGGGCGACGGCAGCTTCCTCGGCGGCGCGATTCTCCCGGGCGTGGAGCTCATGCGCTTCGTGCTCCACGAGCACACCGGGCGCCTGCCGGTGGCGCCGGGCCAATTCCGCGACCGCCCGCGCAACACCATCGATGCCATCGAGACGGGCTGCCGGCACGCGCAGGCCGGCGCCATCGAGCGCATGTACCGCGCTTTCCGCGACATCGAGCCGAACCCCGTGTGCATGGTCTCGGGGGGCGCCGGCGCATCGCTCATCGACCAGATCTCCGCGCCGCGCCGCTATGTCGAGAATCTCGTCCTGGAAGGGCTCGGCCGCGTCGCGCTGGACGAGCGCCGCCGGGAAGCAGCGAGGGCGGCTTCGCCGCTCAAGGCGGTCAAGTGAGGGCGCTCTTTCTTTTCCTCGTGCTCGCCAACGTCGCGTTCTTCGCCTGGACGCGCTATTTCTCGCCAGCCGATGCCGTAGCCGACCCGGCGCCACTGGGTCGCCAGATCCAGCCCGACAAGCTGCGGGTCGTCGGCACCGGCGAGACCTCGGCGACGGCCGCCAAACCGGTGCCGCCGCCCGCAGTGGTGGAGGCCGCGCTCACTGCGCCCTCCGCGCCAGCGAGCGGCGCTTGCGTGGAATGGGGCAGCTTCACCGTTGCAGACGCGCCTCGCGCGCAGAAGGCGCTCGAGCCGCTTTCCCTCGGCACGAGGCTCGCGGAGCGCCGCACGGAGGAGATGGCGGCATGGTGGGTCTTCATCCCGCCGCCGGCCGCGTCTCCCACGCCGCGCCAGGCCGCGCTCAAGAAGGCTTCGGAGCTGAAGGCGCTTCGCGTCGAGGACTACTTCGTCGTGTCCGACGAAGGCCCGAATCGCTGGGCGATCTCCCTCGGCGTCTTCCGCACGGAGGAGGCGGCGCAGGCGCGCCTTGCCGCGCTGCGGCAGCAGGGCGTGCGCAGCGCGCAGGTCGGCCCGCGCGAGACGCTCGTGCCGAAAATCTGGCTCCAAGTGAAGAGCGTCGACGCGGGCACCGAAGCGAAGCTGAAGGACATCGCGCGCCAGATCGACGGCAGCGAGCTTCGTCCCTGCCTCTAGGCCAGGCTCCAGGCCTTAGGGACATCGATTGAACGTTAGGGACATCGATCGAACAATGGCATGATAGCGAACGTGACTCGCGCACGAATTGTCCTTTCCCCGCTCCTCGCTGCGAGCGTGTCGTTTGCAGGCTCCGCCGCGGCGCAGCAGCTCTATCGCTGGACCGACGACCAGGGGCGCGTCCACGTGACCGATTCCCCGCCGCCGTCCGGCGCGAAGAACGTGCAGGCAAGGAAGGCCGATGCGCCGCCGAGCGCGAGCGCCGATGCGGGCACCGGCGGCAGCCTTCCCTTCGAGCTGCAGAAGGCAATGAAGGATTTCCCCGTGGTGCTGTATTCCGCGCCGACCTGCGAGGAACTGTGCTCGCTGGCCCGCGCAGCGCTCAACAAGCGGGGAATCCCGTTCCAGGAAATCGTCGTGCGCGACGACAAGGGAAACGCCGAGCTGAAGAAGGTCTCCGGGTCGAACGTGGTCCCGGTCATCCTCGTCGGCAGCCGGGTGCAACAGGGTTTCCAGGCAGAGGCCCTGGACACGCTTCTCGACTACGCCGGTTATCCCAAGGCCGGCACGGTCCCGCCGCGGTCGCAGCAGGCGCCGAAGCCTCCGGCCGCGAAGGAGGCGTCCAAGCCCGTCGAGGAAGCGAGCACCTCGCGAGGCCGCTATAGCCCCGTCGCGCCGAGCCTCCCCGACGCCGAACCGCAGCGGCGCTACGCGCCCATCCCGGGCAAGGACGAGCCGCTCACTGGCCCGTACGGCGCGAAATCGACACCTCCGGCGTCCGACGCCCCAGAGAAGTAGCGTCCGCGTCGTCCGGGACGTCGGGGGCTTGCTCGGCGGCAATCTGTCCCTTTCCGCTGCGCTTCGCGCGATCCATGAGGGAATCGCAAAAAGCAATGATGCCCTCCGCGTCGAGTCGGCTGCCTTGAAAACTCGCCAACCCGATGCTCAGGGTAATGGTCCAGTCGTTCAGCTTGTGCTCGAGAAGCTTGCCCCGGAGCCTTTGCACAATTTCCCGCGCGTTGTCGATAGTGCTATCGGGAAGCAGGATCGCGAATTCATCGCCGCCTAGGCGCGCAGCGGTATCGGAACGACGGATGCATTTCGTGATCGCGTCGGCAATCGTTCGCAGGACCGCATCTCCGACCACGTTGCCGAACTCGTCGTTGATGAGCCTGAAATCGTCGCAGTCGACGAGCGCCACGCTGAAGGTGCCGCCCGAGCGCGCGCTTCGATTGATTTCCCGGTCCAGCAGCTCGCGGAAATATTGCTGGTTTGCCGCGCCGGTCAGGCCGTCGATCCTGGACGCCGCCTCGTGGCGACGGAACAGCAGCTCGAGCGGATGCGTGAGTGCCACCACCACGAAAAACGTTCCCCAGCGATCGAGGAGCCACACCCACCAATAGAACGAAAATAGAACGGGGGCGGGATATGCAGACAGGGCGAGGTATTGGACGAATGAAGAACCTATGGCGAAAGCGAGGCCGGCTGTAAGCCCGGCGTTCCAGGTGGCAATGAGGATCACCACGACGTACAGGAGACTCAGGTTGAGCTCCGGAGGCGTGAGAATGTCGATGGCGGCAATGGCGAAGAACAACGCGCCGCACATGACAACCGCCGTCGCCGGCCGCAGATGGAACAGGCCCAGGATCCTGCGCTGCCAGACACCTAGCTGGGAAACCACGTGCCTCCCTTATCCGGGAAATCGGGCGTCTTTTTGCTCCTGCCGGCGTAAAGGATACGCCCTGCACCCGCAGCACGGCTCACGCGCTATTCCGGGGGCGACTCATAGACAAGCCGATCCTTGCCTTCTGCCTTGGCGCGCAGCATCAGCGCGTCGCAGGCCGCGATGATTTCCTCCGGCGAGTGCGCCGGCGCGCGAAAGGTCGCCGCGCCGATGCTCAGTGACGAGCGCCAGCCGTGCGCGTCGAAAATCCGATGCAAGTCCGCTCGCATCCGCTCGAGCGCCTGTACGACTCGCGAACCCTCGGTCTGCGGGAAGAGGACCGCGAACTCGTCGCCACCGAGACGGGCGACCACGTCGGTCATGCGCACGGTACGCCGCACTTCATCGACCAGCGTTTTGAGCAGCGTGTCGCCCTCCCGGTGGCCGCGCCGGTCATTGATGGCCTTCAGATTGTCGCAGTCGAGGTAAGCAAGCGAGAATGGCTCGCCTGA